>JAILQR010000050.1 GCA_024698845.1 Bacilli bacterium
ATCACATTTAGTTAATTCTTCTTCACCAAATATTTCTTTCCCTTCATTAGATATACCAATTAAATCTACAGAGTCTTCAGTTAAAGGTAAAACCCTACCTTTAACTCTTAACATTTTATTTAGTACCGGTAATGCTTCTTTAAAATTACCTTTAATATCTAAAAGTGCTGTTAACATTAAGTTTTTAATTGAGTGGCTTTCAATACTACTAGATGTTTGAAATTTATAATTTAATAGCTCAATTATATCCTTATCTACATCTGACATTGAAAGCATTACTTTAGTAATATCTCCAACAGCAGGAATATTAAAATCTTTTCTAAGCATACCTGTTGATCTACCATTATCAGACATTGATACAACTGCAGTAACATCTACAGGGAATAATTTTAATCCTTTTAGTAGTTGTGATAATCCACTTCCACCACCAAATATAACAATTTTTTTCATATTCATCACTGACTTAAGTTTAACATAATAATTATAAAAAAAGAAGACTTACGTCTTCTTCTTATTTAAACCATTGAGTTCTATTATAGAACCATTGTCCTTTACCAGGCATTCCTGGAGGATTAATACTTTTAGATACAAGTGTTGAGTAAGATGAATATCCATCTTTACCACCACCTAAGTAAAATCCTTTAGATACACCAAAGTGTAAGTGAGCTCCTGTTGAACATCTGTCCCATCCTTTAGTTCCTGATCCTCCACCAACAGTACCTATAACACTATCAGTTGTAACAGCGTCTCCAACTTTAACATTAATTGTTAGTAAGTGGAAATAGTATGTTGTATATGCTTGACCATTAACATAACTGTGAATAAATACTTCATTACCACCACAACTAGATTTACGAGTTATACCTGCAACAGTTCCTGCCGCAGCAGCATATACCGGTGTTCCTTCAGGGTTTCCTGCAAGGTCAATACCATTATGGAATTTATATGTTTTCTTAATAGGGTCAATTCTATATCCCCAAGGGCTTGTTACTTTACCTTTTTTAAGCGGTTTTAACCATCCAGAGTTATTAGCTACGGATACACACTTAACTAAGTCTTCATCTTCTTTACAACCATAAGCTTCATAATAATCAATTAAAGCTTTTTGGTTCTTTATTTGATCTTCAATATCGTCTGTAATTTCTGCAAGGTCAACAAGTCTTGCATTTAAGTTTGATATTCGAGCTTCATATGATGCAATATTATTATTTAATTGTTTTTCATAGTTAGCCATATCAACTTGTAATTGTTCATTTTCTTTGATTAGATTCTCTAACTTTTGTAGTTGAGATCTATTATAATCTGAGATTTGATCAATTGCTGATAAACGCATCATCATATCTGTAAGTGAACCTGAACCTGATACGTAATCAAGGTATACATTTTCACCGCTCATAATTTGCATGAATCTAATAAGTTCTGTTGTTTCAGCAGTTACTTTTTCAATTTCTATTTTAGATTCTTCAATCTTTATTTTTGCTTGCTCTATTTTATTTTCGGCAACTTCAATCTCATGATAAGCATTGTGGATAGCATCATTTTTTTGTTTAATTTCAGCTTCTGATGATTTCTTTGCATTATCATTAGCTTTCTTTTGAGCTTGTAAGTTGTATAACTCTTGTCTTAACTCTCTTAATGTATTAGCGGTTTTTGCGGTTACATTAAAAGGTATTACTAATAAAGCAAGTAAAAATACTGTTGTAACTTTACTTAATTTTTTTATCATTATACTTTTAAATACTTTCTAACCGCTTTATAACTACCAAATACACCAACACATGCACCAATTAATAGTAATACTAGTGATACATATATTACGAAACTAAATGGTTTTACTAATGATAGTACATTACTAAATAAATGACCATCTAATCTAGTGTAAGCAATTATATAACCATATATAGTAATAATTATTGGAATAATTGAACCAATTATACCAAGGAATAGACCTTCAAATATAAATGGTAATCTAATAGCGTAATTGCTTGTTCCAACATATCTCATTATTTCTATTTCTCCTCTTCTTGAGAAGATAGTTAATTTAATAGTGTTATTAATTAAGAATGCTGTAATAAGTATTAACGCAAATACAATAATAACTGTTACCTTTTCAACTATATCAAATACAGACACAAGTTGTTCTACCATACCTTCACCATATTCAGCAGTTCTAACTATTTCTTGTTCTTTAATTTTTTCAGCAGTTTTATGTAAGTCTCTTACGTTTTTAACTTTAACTGTATAAGAATCAAGTAGTGGATTTTCTGTTAAATATGAAAGTGTTGTATTAAGTGTAGTTGAATAATTTTGCATTTCAAACTTCCACTCATCTTTACTTTTAAATGTTACTTTCTCTACATTTTTTATACTTTTTAGTGTACCTTCAAGATCTTTAGCTTGCTCTGGTGTTGCTTCTCTTTCAAGATAAACAACAATTGTTAATTCATTTTCTAGCTTTTTAGTTACATTATTAACATTATAAGAAACTAATATAGCTATAGAAACTAATATTAAAGTTATAGTTGTACATGTTACTGATGCTACGCTTAAACTAAAATTACGAAAGACACTCTTGAATGCTTCTTTGAAGCTTCTTAGAAATACCCTAATTGTTTTCATTAGCTTTATACTTTCCTTTCATAATATCATTAGATATAACGCCATCATTAATTGTTATAACTCTCTTCTTCATTCTGTTTACTATTTGTGCATCATGAGTAACCATTATAATAGTAGTTCCTAACTTCTTATTAATTGATTCTATAACATCCATTATCTCTTTTGATACTCCAGGGTCAAGGTTTCCTGTAGGTTCATCACATAAAAGTAATTTTGGTTCATTTACTATTGCTCTTGCAATGCAAACTCTTTGTTGTTCACCACCAGATAATTCATCTGGAAATGATTTAATCTTATCTTTAAGACCTACTCTTTCTAAAGCCTTTAAAACTTTAGGTCTTATTTCGCTATCTTTTATACCATCCATTGTAAGTGGGAAAGCTACGTTTTCATAAACTGTTTGTTTAGGAAGTAAACGATAGTTTTGGAATATAATACCTAGTTTTTTTCTAAGTTTATATACTTTACCATTTCTTAATTTCTCAACTTTAATACCACCAACTAAGACATTACCTTTAGTAGGTTTTTCTTCTCTATAAAGAAGTTTCATTAATGTTGATTTTCCACATCCAGTTGGACCTATTATAAATACAAACTCACCCTTTGATATTTCTAAATTGATATCAGCTAGTGCTGTAACACCGTTAGGATAAGTCTTGTAACAATTTTTAAGTTCAATATACTTCATTTATCATCACCATACCTTCCAATTATATCATAAATTGCATCCTATAAGAATGGTAAATGTTGTTTTTTATATCCTCCATTTACTTCATAGCAATCATTAATTATAAAAAATGCATTCTTATCGATTTGTAATACTAATTCTCTAAAAGCGTAATAATCTCTTGTTGATACAACACACATAATCATTTCGCCTTTATAGTGTGAATAACCACCAATAGTAGGCATTATAGTAAATCCTATATCACCTTTTTTAACTAGTGCATCTCTAATTTGATCTATCTTTCTAGTATAAACAAAGAACATTTTACTATCAGATATTCCTATAGTTATTTTATTAGTAGTTATTTCTTCAAAGATCAGTGTTATAGCTGAGTATATAGCATTTGCAAGACCAAGAACCGGAGTTGCTAGTACTACAACAATCATATTTGCAACTTTAGATGCTTTGCCTTCTGGTAACTTTAAATATTTATTTAATAGTTGCATTACTATATCAAGTCCACCTGTTGAGTATCCAGCTTTATATACAAGACCATATCCAAGTCCAAGACAAGATCCGCCAAGTACAACTAAAATAATAAAATCATCAAATTTTAAATGTGGTATAAGTTTATTTGCAAGAGGAAGTGTAATACTTAACATAATAGGATATAAAAAAGTTCCAGCAATATTTCTTTTTGTTTTTTTAAAACCTAAGAATATAAAACTAATTACTAGTAAAAATATTCCTGATACAAACACAAATAAGTTAACATTAATATCAAATAGTTTATTTAATACAAGACCTATTCCTGTTGCACCACCAACTACGAGTGAGTTAGGCAATAATATTGCATTAAATGTAAGTGATATTATGAATAAACCTATTAAGAATAAACAAGCATGAAATATTTCTGTTTTAAGATTTATTTTTTTCTTCATCTTATCCTCCTACTTTAAATATAAGTATACTGAATTTTTTTAATTTTATCAATTTATATTATTTAAAATCATATAATTTAATGAGGTGAAAAAATGAACGGAAACTATTTTCCAAATCCAACATTTCCAACTAATAAACAAGTTAGTGAAATATCACCACCAGGTAATATTTCAGTAGAAAGTCAACTTCCAATGGAACAAAGTTTGATAGAAAACATTCTTAGATTAAATAAGGGCAAGAAAATAAAAGCTTATGTATCTTATCCTGATTCATCAGCATGGCAAAATAAAGTATATGATGGAATTATAGAGCAAGCCGGCAGAGATCATTTAATACTAAGGGATACAAATAATGGTTCTTGGTATTTAATAAGAATGATATATTTAAACTATGTAGAATTTGAAGAAAAAATTAATTATCAAAATCCATATGTATAAAATGAAAATTTTTAAATTTTAATACTACAATTTTTTTTGATTTATTGTTATAATAATTCAAGGTGATAACATGAAGGTAGCAACAATAATATTAATAATTCTTTTATTA
>JAILQR010000075.1 GCA_024698845.1 Bacilli bacterium
TCCTCTATTATCCAATAATTCTGCTTGTAATTTACCATCTTCTACTTTAATCATTCTACCACCCTTACTTCTAAATACTACAAAAAAAGGTGTCAATAGTATTAAAGTGTTTAAATACTACCGACACCTCTAAATAATTCATTATAAAGATTTATTAATTTGGATTGTTTAATCATAGCTGTACCTCCATTTCTAGAGAATACCTCTTTCATTGGTTATATATATTATCACTTTTAAAAAATTTGTCAATTCCTTATTTAGGGAATGAATTAATCTTGATATTCTATATCTTCTGTTTCAGGTATTGATAGAGTGTTTGTATAACTTTCGAACTTATCAACTGTATCAGTTTCCATTTTATTTGTTACTCTAACATATATATTGTATGTAGTCATTATTGTTGAATGCCCTAATCTTTTAGATACTGCTTTTATATCAGCACCTTGCTCAATTAATCTTGTTGCATGTGTATCTCTAAAATCATGGAATCTACAAGGTATTCCTAATTCATAATTAATTACTTTAAAAGCATGTCTAGTTGATTCAGTCCCTCTATAATCTCCATTAGATCTAACAAATACAAGTGGAGCTTCTTTTAAATCCAAATCAAGTTCTGCAGTTGCATTTACTATTTTAATTTCTGGTCTATTTGTATATTCATTTATTACTTGTTTTTCATAATGCATTATATAAGAATCTCCATAGAACTTTTTATTTTCTTCTTGTTCTTTTTTATATTCCTTTAAGGCTTTTAATAATGTATCTCCAACTGTTATAGTTCTTCTACTTTGAAGATTCTTACAGCTTCCATAAAACCAAACTTCAACAGAATTGCCTTTAGAAATATTATATTTTTTAGGTTTACCAAATCTATTCTTTTTAATTATATTTTTATTAACTGTTATTGTCTTTCTTTCAAAATCAATACAATCCCATGTTAAAGCGAATACTTCTGATGTTCTCATACCTGTATAATATGCAGTTAAAAACGCATAGTAAATATAATGAACATCTTTAAATCTATCTAGTATTCTTTCAATTTCTTCTTGAGTAAATATATGTGCTGGATCTGTTGTTACTGTTTCATATCTTGGAATATGTACTCTTTCGGCTGGATTTTCATTAATAAAATTAACATCATAACAAGCATATTTTAAAGAACCTTTTATAGTTTTCATTATGCTTTTTAAATACCATTTAGATAGATTCTTTTCCACAAATATACTATTAATAAACTCTTGTAGCATTTGACTTGTTATTTGTGATAACGAATAATGTCCTAATCTAGGCTTTAGATAATTCTTTATTATATTTAGATAACTTACTATTGTTGAATATTTTAAATTAAAGTTACAATAAGTATCTACCCAATAATCTAAAAAGTCTGAATAAGACATTTCTTTATTTTTATGAACTCTTCCTATTCTATAATATTCATTATAATCTAATGCACCTTGATTAAGTGCCTCTTGTTTAGTTGAAAATCCTGATTTAGATATCCATTTTCTTGTGCCATCAATTGAAGCTGTTTCAAATCGGTATTCATATACCTTTCCACGTTTTCTTACGCTTACCATTTTTAAACTCTCCTTTTCTAAAATTGGTAAACAAAAAATGCCATCGAATGATGACATTTATCTTTATAAATTGTCCACAAAACGTGTACTAAATTTCAAAGCATTTTTTGTCCTGTTGTCCACAATTTTAAATTTACGTGGACAAAATGTGGACAAATGGCTATTTTTAACCATTTTTTTCGTGGACAAAGTCTTCGCAAACCGTTGATATTACTACTATCTACCACAGCATTGTTTATACTTTTTCCCTGAGCCACATGGACATGGATCATTTCTTCCTATCTTATTGCTCTTTGCTTGTTTTTTCGATGTTGTTTCATCTTTATCATTAGTTAATTTATTTTTAACTACTTCTTTTCTTTCAATATTTTGTTTTACTTCAGCTTTAAGTAAGAATAAAGTAATATCTCTATCAATATTAATTAACATATTATCATACATTTCTACTCCATCCATAGAGTATGCACGAAGTGGATCTTGTCCACCATATCCACGCATCATAACTGCTTCTCTAAGGTGCGCTAATGCATTAATATTTTCTGTCCAATATTTATCAATAACATTTAAACTAATTGCTTTTTCAAATTCATCTTGAATTTCTTTTGGTAAATCTTTTAATTTCTTTTCATATTCATCTACTACTCTTTTATAAATAAACTCAATTAAATCATCTGGTTTAAGATTCT
>JAILQR010000080.1 GCA_024698845.1 Bacilli bacterium
TGAATCTGTATAAGAAACACTATTTATTGTTCCTTTAATTTTTACATCTCCCTTATCCGTATCTAGTTGTAATACTTCTAAATTTTTTCCCTTAACTAAAATATCACCAAGTACTGAGTGTAATATAAATTCAAGATTATCAAAGTTTGTTATCTTTTTTATACCTGTAATACTTAAAGTGTTTCTATTAATTATTTTTATTTCTTGTGTTTTATATAAGTTTTCATTCATATATATCACCTAATAATATATATGAGAAGGAGGATAAAAAAATGCTCTAGCTTAGAGCACTTTTATTATTCTGGATTAACTTCAGCTTTATCGTATTCAGCTAAAACTGCATCTTGAAATTCTTTACGAACATCAGAATTAAGAGGATGACATACGTCACTAAATCCACCAGTAGCTTTTTTCTTGCTTGGCATAGCGATGAATAAACCATTTTCCCCTTCTATAATTCTTATGTCATGGATTACAAATGCATCGTCTAATACAACAGAAGCAAATCCTTTTACGTTAGATCCTTCACGATCAAACTTTCTTACAGTAACTGATGTAATTTTCATTATATCCTCCTATCTGTAATTTTATTATATCATATTTTTTATATTTCAATATATTTTATTCATATTTTATTAAAATATCCTTTGTAGCTACATCAGAGTATGAAAAAGACTTTTCTCCAGTTCTTGTTAATATGCTAAATATATTAGGATATAACTTAAAAAGTTTTCCCTCATAAATCTCTTTCTTGTTTCTCAAACATTTAACCGTAATTACGACATTATGGCCTATTTTTTTAGAAATATTATCTTTAATAATATCCAAATTCATTATCTTGGGAAACCAACGTACATAACACCAGTTCCCATTAGTCCTCCCATTCCATCTTTACCATATTTGGTTTTATTTAATAAATTAAGCAGATCTAAATCTTTATTTCTTTCAGTAGTTGAAACATAGTAAGCAATAATAGCTGGATCAAGAGCATGAATATTTACTCTTTTAGGGCTAGATGCAAAATTTGCTCCAGCTTTTATTAATTCTTCATAATCACTTTGACAAGCTCCTGCGATAATAACTAATTTTTCATGACTTTTTTCGTACTTTCTGGCAGCAATTACCCCTTTTACAAAATTCTTAGAATTCTTATAGTTATTAATATCATCTTTGTTTCCTTGTTTTTTATAATATGCATCATGACCAGTTATTACCAAAATATCTGGTTTTATATTTTTTAATAGATTAGGTAATTGAGTATCAATATTATCTTCTTTTACTTTCTTACCAACCGCATATATATTCTTTTCTTTATAAAACTTCATACATCTTCCCAAATATTCCCCATCACCATCGATATGAAGAATTTTGCCTGGAAGATAAAAAAAGTCGTTATCCCTTTCTTCATTAAATTTACTATTAGGAACATCAAGTTTATCTTCTTTGTATTCTTTAACAATAACTAAATCATTTATAGGAGAATCAGCAAATAATCTTAATTCTATTCCCTTTAAATACGCTATATCATTTTCAACTTTAATAATTTTAAAATATACATCATTTCCGTAACTGTTTCTAGAAACTATGTCTCCAATATTAAAAATCATAGAACCACCTAAGTAATTCTATGATTTTATTTATAATTTATTACATATATCTATATACAAATCTGTACTAATATTTTCAGGTCGAGAATTTAAGTCTACATCATTTTCAAATAAAACTTTTTGTGCTACTTCCCAGTACTCCTTAGACAAATTGTTTTTTAAAGTTTTTCTCTTATGTTGAAAGGAACAAACCAACAATTTCTTTAACTTATTGAAATCAAATTCTTCGACATCGTTTCTAAGGGTCATCTTGACAACAGCAGAGTCAACCTTAGGTGCAGGAATAAAGCATGTATTTTTTACATTAAATAACTTCTTAACATTATATTTAGAATTGATTAATACAGTCATTAAACCATATTCCTTATTTCCTGGTGTAGCACTAAATCTATCAGCTACCTCTTTTTGCACCATAACAATTAATGCATCAATTTTTATATCTAACGTAATTAAGTTTTCTATTATTGGAGTTGTAATATAATAAGGAAGATTTGCGATAACATACAATTTTTTATGGTTATACTCTTTTAAAATACTTGATAGATCAACTTTTAATATATCTTCATATATTATTCTAGTTCGATCATCTTCAAGTTTATCAAGAACTTCATGCATTCTCTCATCGATTTCAAATGCTATAACTTGAGCATTTTTTTCTTTAAGTCTAGTAGTTAGTGCACCTTGACCAGGTCCTATTTCTATAATTAAGTCATCAGGATTAACATCCACCGAACTAACAATATTATTTATTACATTAGAATCTTTTAGGAAATTTTGACCAAAAGATTTTTTTGCTGTAATCATATAAATCCTCCTTTATTTATAAAAAAGGATGTTACCATCCTTTTCTTAGTACATCATATGTAACTGTCGATCTACCAACGTTTCTAATAGCATAATCCTCAGTTGGAACTAGTAAGTCTAAATTATTACCTGGAACTCCTCTATCAAGTACAATAGCTATAATAGGTTCACTTGATAAACTTGGTTTATTAAATCTAATAATTGAACCACAAGATAAATTTTTAGAAGATGCAACTATTTTAACAGTACCATATTCTTTATCTGGGTAATAATCTCTTCTATCTCTAACATTATAACTTGCTGCACATGCTAGCGTTCCTCCGCAAAGTGGACAATCATGGGCATAACCAGTTAATTGACCAGTAAATGTATCAAGTGCAGTAAATAAATCATCTTCTGCCATTTCATTTACCTTAAGTGACATTGTTGTTAAATCTACGTTTCTATTAAAGTTTTCGTTTTCAACTTTAGCATTAGTTTTAGAGGTGCTTGATTCTATGATAAAAATTGCAATTAAAACGATAATAATCTTTGCTGATAAATATGTATATTTAGCAAACTTTTTTATCATAAAATCACCTCACATATCTGGAAATATTTTAGCATAGTTCGACGTTAGATGTCAAAAATCTCATTAATATTTTTATTGGTAATTTCTGAGAGTTTTTCAAGTGATATTCCGTATAAATCTGCAATAAATTCAGCAATTACATAAATATTTTTACTCTCATTTTTTTCACCTCTAAATGGATGAGGTGTAAGATATGGAGAATCTGTTTCTAGTACGATATTATCCGGAGATAACTTCTTTAAAGTATCCTTTAAGTTACTATTTTTAAAAGTAACTACACCATTAATTCCTAATTTAAATCCCATCTTTATATATATTTGAGCTACTTCATACGAACCAGAAAAAGAATGAATAACCCCTTTTAAATTATATTTGGATAGAATATCAATCGTATCTTGAGTAGCATCTCTACTGTGGATAACTACAGGTTTATTAACATCTTTAGCTAATTTTAATTGCTTTTCAAATAACTCTTTTTGTTTATCTTTATCAAAGCCATCATAATGATAATCAAGTCCAATTTCACCAATACCAATAATTTTATTGTTTTTGATAATTTCATTTTTTAAATTATATAAATCTTCATCAGAGTATATTGATGCTTGATCTGGATGAAATCCTACTGTAGAAAAAATATTATCATGAGACGATGAGAGTTTAATAGATTCATCATTTCCAAGTTTAGCGCATCCGCTAACAATTAATCTATTAACATTATTATTCATGGCATTTTGAATAATTGTATCGTAATCATCATAATAATCAGGTTCAAAATGACAATGAGTATCAGTAAACATAATAATCACCAAGTAAATTATAGCAAAAAAAAGATTTCCTGGGAAATACCATCCCAGGAAATACTATTTTTCTACGTCAATTCTATCAAATAAATGAATTGGTTCATTTAATTGAATATTGTTTTCTAAATTACCAAAAGATTCAGTTGAACCAAAATCTGTAACTTTTGTATTTAATTGACTGAATATTTTTTCTGATGTCTCAGGAATAAAAGCTTGTAGATAAACTGAACAAATTCTAATAGATTCTAATAAATTATATAAGACTGTTTTTAATCTATCTTGTTTAGTTTCATCTTTTGCTAAAATCCAAGGTGTTGTTTCATCAATATATTTATTAGCTCTTTTTAAAGCATCAAATATTAATCCTAAAGCTTCACCAACTCTTAAATCATCCATTTTACCAGTTACAGATGTATGAAGAGCAGTTAATGTAGATTTTAGTTCATTATCAACATCTTCTATAACATTAGTGTTTTCAACAATACCATTAAAGTATTTGTGACTCATGCTTATAGTTCTATTAACTAAATTTCCTAAGTTATTAACTAAATCAGAATTTATAGCATCAATTAATAATTCTTTTGAATAAAATCCATCTGAGGCAAATGGTATTTGACTTAAGAAATAATATCTAACTGCATCAACACCAAATTCATTAACTAAATCATCGGCATATACAATATTACCTTTAGACTTACTCATCTTACCATCTGTCATGATTAACCATGGATGACCAAATACTTTTTTAGGTAATGGTATACCTAAGCTAAATAAGAAACAAGGCCAATAAATTGTATGGAATCTTATTATATCTTTACCAATAAGGTGAAGATCTGCAGGCCACTTGTAATTAAACTCTTCAGTTTGTGATTCAACATCATAACCAATATTAGTAATATAGTTAGTTAAGGCATCAAGCCATACGTAAACAACATGTTTTGGATCAAAATCAACAGGAATACCCCAGTCAAATGATGTTCTTGATACACATAAATCTTGTAAACCAGGTTTAATGAAATTATTTAACATTTCATTTTTTCTTGATTCAGGTTGTATAAAATCAGGATGTGATTCAATATATTCAACTAATTGATCTTGATATTTTGATAATCTAAAGAAGTATGCTTCTTCAGATTTTTCAACAACTTCTCTTCCACAGTCAGGACATTTTCCATCAACAAGTTGTGATTCTGTCCAAAATGATTCACAAGGAACACAGTATAATCCTTTGTATTCACTCTTGTAAATATCTCCTTGATCATACATTTTCTTAAATATATGTTGAACTACTTCTTCATGTTTTTTATCTGTTGTTCTAACAAATCTATCATAACTAGTATTCATTATATCCCAGATATCTTTAATAATTCCTGCTTGTTCATCTACATACTCTTGAGGAGTTACACCTTTTTCTAATGCTTTTTGTTGAATTTTTTCACCATGTTCATCAGTTCCAGTTTGTAGATAAACATCATAACCTTCTAATCTTTTATATCTTGCAATAGCATCTGCTAAAACAATTTCATATGTATTACCAATATGTGGTTTAGAAGATGTATATGCGATAGCTGTTGATATATAATATTTTTTCTTATCCATAATAATTCCTCCTTTAAAAATAAAAAAAATCATAAACTAAAGGACGAAAGATTACCTTCCGCGGTACCACCTTAATTTATGAATTATCTTCATACACTTTAGTTCTTAACGCGAACTTATACGATTAAGCTCCAGAGCCATTTTCGAAACTATTTAAATGTGAACTTTCACCAAATGTTCACTCTCTGAGATTTAAACTTTTTGTTTCTCTCTTTCCTTCACTGCTTAAATTTAAATAGATTTTAGCACAAGTGTTTCCTAAATTCAAGCTATAAACTTAATTTATCATGTATACATAATGTTATGAATTTTATTAATTTCTTATACTTATTTATATCACTTACATCATATAAAACAATATATCCTGCAATATCATTTTCTAGCATATATGGAAATATATACCATGTTGATAATATGTTTATATCGTCAAACGTTAACTTAGTATTTTCAATGTTAGTATCTTCATAGTTATTCACATAATTACATATGTTACTATCCAGTTTTTTATTTAATAATTCTTTATTATTTGAAAATATGAT
>JAILQR010000117.1 GCA_024698845.1 Bacilli bacterium
TTATGAATCTTAGATAAATTATCTTTCATTTCCTTACTACTATTTAATAATTCATCAATATATTTAAGAAGTAAATCTTTAGAGAAATTCTTCTCTTCAATCATTAAAGCAGCTTTTTTATTTACTAAATCTAAAGCATTATAATATTGATGGTTATTAGCTACATATGGAGATGGTATAAATATAGTTGGTACATTTAAAGCAATAATTTCACTCATAGTACTTGCACCAGATCTAGAAATTAATGCATCAGTATTTTTAAGTAATCCTGATAAATTGTTTTGAAAAGGAATTACTTTTACGTTTTTAGGAAAGTTAGTTCCCTCAATAAAATTCTCATAATGTTTAGATCCAGTTATATATAAAAATTGATAATCTTTATCTCCTAAAGAATTTAAAACATCTTTAAATACTCTATTAACTGATTCACTACCAAGTGATCCAGCAACAGCAACAACAAGTGGTTTTTTATCATCAAATCCAAGTTCTGACTTTTTAATTGGAGCAATATCTAATGCTCTTTTACCACAAGGATTTCCCATTAAGAACACTTTACTTTTATCAGTTTTAAAACCATCTAATGATTTTTCAAAAGAAGCACCAATTAAAGTTGCTTTTTTTGCAAGGAATACATTAGTTTTACCTGGGAAACTATTTTGTTCATGAATAAATGTTTTAATACCTAATTTTTGTGCAGTTCTAATTACTGGAAGAGTTACATATCCACCAGCACCAACAACTAAATCAGGTTTAAATTCTTTCATTATTTTACGACATTTAGAAAAAGCTTTTCCAATTAAATATACGTTTTTGAAATTAGTTAAAACTTTCTTTTTATTAAAACCGTATATTTCTAAAGATTCATATCTAATTCCTTTTTCAGGAATAATATCTTTCTCCATTCTATTATGTGTACCAATATAAAGAACTTCTAAATTAGAATCAATTTTTTTAAGCATATCTATAATGGCAAGTGCTGGATAAATATGTCCTCCAGTACCTCCTGCAGAAACAATAACTTTCATAGTTTATACTTCCTCCATTTATATACTAAATTATACTATAATTTTATTTATTAATGTTAATTAGTAGTAAAAAAATAGTAAAATAATGCAAAATGTAAAAAACAAGACTTCTACTTAGAAGTCTTATTTTTTTCTGATACCATAGTAATACATATTCCAAGTGCAACAATATATAAAATAAATGTTGCAATTAATATATAATCATAATTTCTATTAGTTGCGTTTAAAATAAGTTCACTCATATTATTTCCAGTAATGCCGGCAACTGCCCAAGCAGAAAGTGAAAGGCCGTGAATTTTACTTATCTTTTCCATTCCGAATCTATTTGATAAAAGAGCTGGAAGCGTTGAAAATCCACCACCATAACCAAGGTTAACAATAAGTAATAATGCTACTACAATAATGCCAAAACAAATAGATTTGTATCCATTAGATATTGCAAACGTAGAAAGCGCAATAATAGAAACAATAATACATGATATAAATATTATCTTATATACGGTATTTCTATCTTTCATCTTATCTGATATTGTAGAATATCCTATTCTACCTAGTGCATTAAATGATGCAGTAAGTGATGGAATAATAGATACCATTGTTCCAAGAATAGCAAATCCTGCAAAAGCAACAGTTATGATTTGCTTTTCATAAGATATAAGTGCAAGGCCACAATGGATATTAATAAAGAACATTAACCATATACCTAAGAATGTTTTATTTTTAAACATTTCAAACGGTTTAAACGAAGTATTAAGATCTTCATTTTCAACCCATCCCTCAGGTTTTCTAAGAAGTAAATGACCAATAAACATCATTATGAAATATGCTGCTCCTAATATAAAAAACATATTAGATATTCCATATGATTTTTGAAGTGCTTCCATTATTGGAGTTGCTATTGCTTTAGCAAGACCAAATCCCATAATAGATATTCCTGTTGCAAGCCCCTTTTGTTTAGGAAACCAAAGCATTAGGGTTTTAACTGGTGTTAGATATCCAATTCCAAGCCCGATACCCATAATAACACCATAAGATAAATAAATACCAATAAGTGCAAGTACACCAGTTGTGTATTTAATAAAAAGTCCTGTACCTATCATACCTAAAGTAAAACATATACAAGAAATTAAAGATGATTTATGAATATTTTTTTCAACCATCTTCCCAGCAAAAGCTGCGCTCATTCCTAAAAAGAATATAGCAAGTGAGAAAGCCCATCCAAGTGCAAACGTACTTGTTCCAACTTTTTGAAATATAGCTTCCTTAAATGTAGACCAACAATAAACAGTACCAATTGAACAGTGAATTAATAAAGCTGGTATTGCTGCTCTCATCCATTTATTATTTAGTTTCATTTTCAAGTATCCTCCTTAGCTTAATAATATCATAAATATTAAACTTGGGAAGATATATTTTAACGATTTATTATATTAATTATTAATGCTATTTCAACAAGCGTTGTAAGGAGGCTTGAGCCACCATAACTAAAAAAAGGAAGTGTTACTCCAGTAACTGGTACAAGGCCTACTACAACCGATAAATTCATGATACTTTGAAGAGCAATAGATGATGCAATTCCAAACGATAAAAATTTATAAAAATAATCATTTTCTTTAAAACTAACTTTATAAATATTAATTATTAAAGTTATTAATAACATAACTAAGATAACAGCACCTATTAAACCTAACTCTTCACAAACAATAGAAAATATAAAATCAGTTTGTGGTTCAGGTAGATAAAAATTCTTTTGAACTGATGAAAATAGACCATGACCAAATAATCCACCAGGAGATATTGCAAATAAAGATTGAATTATTTGATATCCAGATCCTAGTGGATCTTTCCATGGGTCAACAAAAGATATAATTCTCATAAGTCTATAAGGAGCAATTATTATCATAATAACAGATGCTATAAGTCCTATTATTCCAATTACCGAAAAATATCTATATTTAAGTCCTGATACAAATATCATTGATACAAAAGTTAAAATTATAATTAATGAACTTCCGAAATCGGGTTCAAGCATTATTAATCCTACAACCAAAAATAATACAAATAAAAGTGGGAATAAATTTTCTCTAATTTTATTAATCCTTAAATGATATTTTTCTAAATATTTTGATGTAAGAACAATTAATATTATTTTCATAAGTTCACTAGGTTGAAAACCAAATGGTCCAATACTAAACCATGACCTTGAGCCATTTCTAACTACTCCTATACCAGGAATCAAAACTAAAGATAATAAAACTATACCTATTAAAAAAATTTTATTTATATTATTTTTAATAATATCTAAATTAATTTTTAAAATAAATTTAGATATAAATAATCCAACAATTAAAAATATAAATTGATATAAAACATAATGATATTTATTTTGAAATTTATACTCTGACCATACCATACTAGATGAATATATCATTATAAGTCCATACAATACTAAAATTGATGTAGAAAAAATAATTACTAACTTCTCTTTTTTCA
>JAILQR010000069.1 GCA_024698845.1 Bacilli bacterium
TTTCAACGATAAATGTTCTTTAGATGATGTACAAAAAATTATAGGAAATATATCTTATTCATCTGGCTTAGATCTTGATATAAAACCACTATTTAAGTATTTTGGAATAAAAAAGAGTAGAAACTAAATTGTTTCTACTCTTTTTCTAGCTCTACCTTTTTCTTGATCAAAATTATTTTCTTGATATCCAAAATTAAAATAGATAGGATTTCCATTTAAATCAAAATGTTCAGCACAATATTTTTCTAAAGCTTGTTTTTCAAAATTATATACTTCAACATTTAATTTTTTTCTTGGAAATTCAGATTTACCAAATGGATTATTATCACTGATAACTCCCATAATTTTATTTAAATCAGCTTTTTTATAAATAGTATATTTAATAGCACTTCTTACTGAACCATTAAATTTAGTATTCTTCTTACTAACTCTTTTTTCCACTTTTTCACTGAAGTCAGTATCATCAATACTATCTACTCCAATATATTCTTCCCCAGTTACAGCATCAATTAAAGATCCAAACTTAGAAAAACATATAGCGCTATCAACATATCTAGTATATTTACCAGTCTTTTCGTCTTTTTCAAAAATTGCATATAAAGCTACTTGTCTACTTTTATTTGAAGAAACATGATAATAATAAGTTGCTTCATCAAATATAGTTGGATCAAACATACTTGTAACGTATGGATATAACATCATTATAAAAAACCTCCTAATTATATTACTTTAAAATTTTATACCATTTTTCGATTATATTTCCGGGTAAATATCTATTATAAACTGCAATAGAGTTTTTCCCGAGTTCTTTTAGTTTACCACGATTCTGTAATATTTCAACAATTTTCTTAGCCATAACTACATTGTCTCTTTCATTAACAATGTAACCATTGACATCATTTTCTATTAATTCAAGTGCTCCTTCTGCAGTTGAAAAAGATACTGCAGGAACACCATGAGAGAAAGATTCTAAAAGTGTCAAACCGAATGATTCTGTATATGATGGCATAACATATAACACACTTTTTGATAAACACTCATGAATAAAATCACTATCTTTATATCCGTGAAGCTTAACACTTCTTCCAACATTATATTTATCAACAAGAGTCTTTACTGTGTCAAATAGAGGACCATCACCAATTATATTAAATTTAATATTTGGTATTTGTTCTCTTACATGGTATATAATTTCAGGTAAATCAGTCATTCCTTTTTCAGGAGAAAATCTACCTATAGTTATTAAATTCATTTCATCTAATTTAGATCTTTTTGGTTTATTAATATCGATCATATGAGGAATATAAACACATTCACATTTACCTTCCATGTTCTTTTTATAATCTTCATATAATTCGTTAGAAACTAAAACTAATTTATCAACATTAGAACACGATTTAACTAATTTATTAATATATTGTTGATTGCCTTGATGATGATTATGTTCCCAAGCTATTTTTAAAGTATTATCTTTACCATACTTGGATAATAAACTATTATGGTATATTCTTGTAGATAAGATAATGTCAGAATCACATTCTTTTAGAGCTTTAATCATTAATTTTTTCTTTAATTTTAATACTTTTATTGATTTTAAACCTTCTTTAAAGGTTTTAATAAATCTAAAAGTTTTAAAATAATACCAGAATTCCTGTCTATTAGGTTTTAATTCATCTATTAAATACGTAACTTTAACAGACTTGTTTAACTTATATGCAGGTTTATCAAGCATTTTGTATGTTGAAATGATTTCTACATCAAAATTTTTAGTTAAATTATTAGCCAAATCAGTAATAGCTTTTTCAATTCCACCATATCCTAAAGATAGTGCTAATATAGATATTTTTTTCATGTTTCACCTACTTTGTTGTAATAATTGTATCTAGTGTTTTCAGTATTCTTTGATTTTCTACCCAAAAATTGTTATTTCCTTGATAAGTTATTTTTTTATTTAATAACTCATTAACATCTGAAACAATTTTATTTGGGTCAGATGAAATAATGTAAGTGTTATTATTTACTTCATCTATATTTGTAGAAATAATAGGTTTTTGAAGTACTCTAGCTTCAGATAAAGCAGTAGAAAAATCAAAATAATCTGACGTATTAACAAAATAATCCGCTACAGCCATATATGGATATGGATTACCTTTAAATCCTAAGAATTTAACATAATTATTTAAATTTAAACTATTTACTAACATTTTTAAATTAACTAAATCAGGTCCATCACCTAGAATCCACAATTCAACATGATTGTTAAGTTTAGTTAATCCTGACATCATTTTTATCATTAATGTGTAATTTTTAGCTCTATCATTTAACGATCCAGCTGTAATGAATAATACTTTATGATCAGGTTTATTTACTTCAATGTTTGCTTTAGACAAATTAATAATTCTTTTATCATCTATAACATAGTTAAGTAAATAAGATTTCTTTTCTGCTTGTGGATGTAATTTTATAAAAGAATCCTGAATTGGTTTATTAGCAAATAAAATCTTCTTAAATTCGAATATTTTATTAGCT
>JAILQR010000021.1 GCA_024698845.1 Bacilli bacterium
TACTGTTGATAAAACTAAATTCTATATTGTAAGATTTAATCCAGATAAAATTAGACAAGAAGGAAGTTCTGATTATGTTAAAGATGTATACTTTGTACCTATAAGTGAATTTATAGATTACATAAATGCATATAATCTAAATAATAAGGAAGCTGATGAATCAACACTTCAATTATTAAGATTATTTAATGATTACGGATTTAAAGGAGAATTTAAACAAAAATAATTCTCTTTTTTTATGCAAAGAAATTGATTTCCTACCATAAAGGTAGTAAAATAATTTTTGGGTGGTATTATGAGAATTACAACTAAAGGTCGTTACGGATTAGTTATTATGTTATATCTAGCTAATCATTATAAAAATGATGAATATATTACACTTAAAGAAATATCGGAAAGTGAAAATATATCTTTAAAATATTTAGAAAAAATAATGATTAGTTTAAATAAAAGTGATTTTTTAAAATCACTTCGAGGTTCAGATGGTGGTTATAAACTAGCTTATGAACCTAAGAATTATACAATTAAAGAAATACTAAATGTATCAGAAGGAAATTTAGATATCGTTACATGTTTAAATAGTGAACATGAATGTCCTAAAAAGGATAATTGCTCATCTATTAAGCTATGGAAAGGTTTAAATGATGTGATCGATGATTATCTAAGTAATAAAACCTTAGCGGATTTTATGGAGGAGTAGTATGAAAGAGATATTAGAAATAAAAAATATATATACAATAGCAGAAGATGATAACAGTAAGGAAATACTAAAGGAATTAAATCTTTCTATAAATTATGGTGAAGTACACGTAATTATGGGACCTAATGGTTCAGGTAAATCAACACTTGCAAACACATGTTTTAAATCTCCGAAATATATTATTACGAATGGTAATATTATCTTTGATGGAGAGGATATAACAGATAAATCAACAGATTATATCGCTAAAAAAGGAATGTTTATGTCATTTCAAAGTCCTGAGGAAATTCCAGGAGTTACTATAGCTAGCTTTTTAAAAACTATACGTTCATCACAAACTGATTTAAGAGTTAACATGATGGAATTTTACAAAGAAATAAATGAAAAAATGCAAAGCCTTGACATGAAAAAAGAATATGCACAAAGAGAATTAAACGTTGGTTTATCAGGTGGAGAAAAGAAGAAAAATGAAATTTTACAAATGTTAATGATTAATCCTAAACTTGCTATTCTTGATGAAACAGATTCAGGACTTGATGTTGATGCAATTAAAATTGTATCTAAAGGTATAAACTTGTTTAAAAATGAAAATAATGCAGTACTAATAATTACTCATAATACTAAACTTTTAGAAAATATAAATGTTGATAAAGTACACATTTTAGTAAATGGTAAAATTGTTAAATCAGGAGATAGATCACTAGCTGACGAAATTCAAAAGAAAGGTTATGCGGAGTATTTAAACAATGAAAACTAATGTTGATGAATACTTAGATGACAATATTAATAACATCTACAATTTAAAAGCAGATGTTGATAGTGAAAAATATTTTGGTTTAACAAAAGAAATAATAGAGAATATATCAAAAGAAAAAAATGAACCTTCTTGGGTATTAGATATTCGATTAAAAGCTTTAGAATTATATGATAAATTAGAAGACCCAACATGGGGTCCAGATATTAGTTATTTTGATATAAATAAAATAGCAACATATATTAAGCATAATGTTAATGAAGAAAGAAGCTGGGATGATGTTCCTGAAGATATCAAATTAATATTTGATAAACTAGGAATTCCAGAAGCAGAAAAAAAATCATTAGCAGGAGTAGGAGCGCAATTTGATAGTGAAGTTGTATACCATAACTTAACTGAAAAACTTAAAGAACAAGGTGTAATATATTTAAACTTTGACCAAGCGATTAAAGAGTATCCTGAGTTAGTAAAAAAATATTTTACTAAAGCAGTTCCTCTAACTGATCATAAGTATATTGCCCTTCATTATGCTTTATTTTCTGGTGGTTCTTTTGTTTATATTCCAAAGGGAATAAAACTGGATCTACCACTTCAAAGCTACTTTAGACTTAATGAAAAAGGTGCGGGCCAATTTGAACATACATTAATAGTTGTTGATGATGATGCATCAATGGAATTTATTGAAGGATGCTCAGCGCCAGGATATAATGATTTAAATTTACATGCTGGTTGTGTTGAATTGTTTGTTGGTAAAAATGCATATCTAAAGTTTTCAACAATTGAGAACTGGTCAAGAAATATGCTTAATCTAAATACTAAAAAATGTTATGTTGAAGAAAATGGAAAGATAGAATGGATAATGGGGTCATTTGGATCGAAAGTATCTATGCTTTACCCATTAAGTGTTCTAAACGGAAAAAATTCAAAATGTGAATTTACGGCATTATCATTTGCTGGTAAGGGACAAAATCTTGATACTGGTTTAAAAGTGGTACACAATGCTCCAAATACATCTACTATAGTTAATTCTAAATCTATTTCAAAAGATGGTGGAATATGTACTTTTAGAAGTAATGTGCTTGTAAAAAAACAAGCAACAAATTCTAACATGACATTATCTTGTGAATCTTTAATGTTAGATAGTATTTCTAGAAGTGATACTATTCCTGTTAATACATTAGAAAATAACGATCTAACATTTTCGCACGAAGCATCTATTGGAAAAATCAGTGATAAAGCAATTTACTACTTAATGACAAGAGGTCTAAGTGAAATAGAAGCAAAAGCATTAATTGTTCAAGGTTTCGCTGAACCTATTTCTAAATCATTCCCTGTTGAATATGCTGTAGAAATGAATAGATTAATTAATCTTGAGTTAGAAGGGACAATAGGATAGGTGAGTAACATGAAATATATACTTAACGAAACTCCTCTTAGAACTACAAATGGTTTTAGAATTAATGATATAATTTTAGAATTAGATTTAAATAAAGAAATAGATTTAGAAAATTTACAAAGTGATATATCAGATGATATATCAGTGGATAGTAAATTATCTGATAAATATTCAACAAATATTGGATTGGAGTTTGATAAAAAACTATTAACAAACATTAACGTTTTAAGAACAACTGATAAAGTTCAAAAGTTTAAATACAATTTAAAGGATAGT
>JAILQR010000026.1 GCA_024698845.1 Bacilli bacterium
TATCAATGATAATATCAAGTAAATCGTCATTACATATTTCAAATTTATTATCTAAAAAGTTGAGTGCACATTTATGAAATGTAAATACATCGATTTTGTGTTTACATTTACTTTTAAAATTATTTACAGTTTCGTTAGTAAATGATATGACAAGTATCTCTTCTGGCTTTATATTATTTTCTAATAAATAATCAATCTTGCAGACTAAGGTAGTTGTTTTCCCACAACCAGCTCCAGCAACGATGATAGAGTGATTGTTTATACATTTTATTGCTTTATTTTGGTCTTCATCTAACATATATATATTTACTTGTAAACTTGGGTATTAATTTTTACATTAAAATAATCTCATGATATAATTATAGTAGAGGTGTGATTATGTATAGACCTACATATATTGAAGTTGATGGTAATAAACTTGAAAACAATGTTAAAGATATAAAAAAGAAATATAATGATTACAAATATTTTTTTGCTGTTGTAAAAAATAACGCTTATCACCATGGTATGTATGCGATTAAGTATCTTATAAATGGAGGAATTAATTATTTAGCAGTTTCATCTCTTGATGAAGCTCTTCAAGCTAGAAAGTATGATTCAAGTATTCCTATTTTATGTTTAGAGCCTATTAAAACTGAATTCATTTACGATGCAATAAATTATTCTGTTACCTTAACAATTTCATCTATTAATGATGTTGAGAATTTAAAGAAGTTAAAACTTACTGATGATGTTAAAGTCCATATTAAAATTGATTCGGGAATGAATAGACTAGGATTCAAATCTGTAAAAGAATTTAAAAAAGCTTACGATGAATTGTCTTGCATGAAACATGTTGAAGTTGAAGGTATATACACACATTTTGCAACTTCAGGAATAATGGATAAACATTATGGAGATCAAGTTGAAAAGTTCAAAATGATTATTTCATCTATTGATTATAAAAAAGTTCCAATTATTCACGCTGACAGATCGCTAACTTTTGTGGTACATGATAAACTTGAATTTGAAAACGGTGTTAGACTTGGAATATCGTTATATGGTTACAAGCAAAATATTCCTGAAGGTAGTTTTTTAACAAGATTAAAACGCAAGTTAAAACAAAGGAAGTTTAATATTGAAAATGTTCATTTAAGTAATGATTTATCTGTTGAATATGCGTTTTCAATGTACTCAGAAGTTATTGAAACAAAGAATGCTTGTAAAGGTGAATTTTGCGGATATGGGGCAGAATATGTATTTGAAGAAGATACTAAGATAGCAGTTATTGCCTGTGGATATAGTGATGGTGTAATAAAAAACTTTAAATATGTTTATATTAATAATAAACCTTGTGAAATTATTGCCGAATGTATGAATATGATTGTTATTAAGGCTAATAGTAAAGTGAAAATAGGAGATAAAGTTGAAATTATTGGACCAAATCAGAGTCTTAAAACTATTGGTAACAGACTTGGTGTTAATGGCCATAGAGTGTTAAATTATTTTTCAACTAATGTTCCAATTGTTTATAAATATAACGGAGAGAAATTAGAAATTAAATATTAGGAGGTTAACTATGGATTTTGAAGTCCTTATTTGTGGAAGCGATGTTAATGCATATTATATGGCAAGATGTACTCACGAAGCTTACAATCGTAACGCCTATATGCTTATCAAGGATAAGCTTGCCTATACAACATATTCAAAAATAATAAACCACATTTACAATAACAAAATATGGAATGAAGATGATTTTGTAGATGCTGTAAATTCGTTTCTTGATGAGCATAGTGATAAAAAAGTATTAATTGTTTCGTCCAATGAGACATATGCAAGATTCTTAGTTAATAGAAAAAACGATTTAAGAAACAATGCTATTTTTAGCTATCCTAGATTAAAAATTTTAGATAATCTAATTAATAAAGAAAAGTTTTATAAAGCTTATGAGAAATCTTGTCTTGTTTTTCCAAAAACTTTGTACCTAAATGCAGATTCTGATACAAGAGATGTTGAAGGTATGATGTATCCAATAATTGTAAAACCTGCAAATGTTGTTCTTTATAATCATGTTACTTTTACTGGAAAGAAAAAAATTTACAAGATATCTGATTATAAGGAATTTAAAGACATTTTTTCGAGAGTATATTCAACAGAATATGATGATACTCTTATAGTTCAAGAGTATATTCCTGGTGATGATTCACATCTTTTTGATTCGGTTGTCTATTGTGATAGTAATGGTAACACAAAGCTTGTTTCGTTTGCTCAAATAGGGTTACAAGAACATAATCCTAATATGGTTGGGAATGCAGCTGTTTTAATTAATGGATATAATACATTTGATGTTAATACTAATAAAATGGTCGATGATATTAAAACGTTTATGGATAGTATCAAATATACAGGCTTTGCTGAATTTGATCTGAAATATGATGAAAGAGATGGTAAGTTCAAAGTCTTAGAAATAAACGCTAGACAAGGAAGATGTAGTTATTATATTTCACAGGCCGGATATAATTTGGTTAAAGTTATGGTTGATGATTTGATTTACAGAAAAAATATTGACTATCATTTTGTTGATAATAAAGTTATGTTATCTTTTGTTAATAAGTCTATAATAAGGAAATATGTTGAAAATGATAAATTCCGAGAAGAAGCATTAAAAATGTACAAAAAAAGTGTTAATCCGATTAAATATAGTAAAGATTTTTCTATATATCGTTCACTTTTATATGTCAAAAGGGACCGATTATATACCAAGTCTTATGCTGATTACAAGTGGTAGGGCGGCAAAATCAAAAAAAGTTAATAAAAAGTGCCATTCTTCTATTGACTTCTTTTGATTAAAATGATATATTTAATTACGTCCAGAGAAGAGGGCGATGTCGGGCGTTTAGCTCAGTTGGTTAGAGCACTTGCCTTACAAGCAAGGGGTCATAGGTTCGAGTCCTATAACGCCCACCATTTAATTTTGCCGACTTAGCGTAATTGGTAGCGCAACTGACTTGTAATCAGTAGGTTGGGGGTTCGATTCCCTCAGTCGGCACCACTTTATGGAGGGTTAGCGAAGTGGTCAAACGCGGCAGACTGTAAATCTGTTCCTTCGGGTTCCATGGTTCAAATCCATGACCCTCCACCACTTTAGATTGCCTCGTAGCCAAGTGGTAAGGCATCAGACTTTGACTCTGACATTCCGAAGGTTCGAGTCCTTCCGAGGCAACCATCTTATGTCCCGTTAGCTCAGCTGGTAGAGCATTTGACTTTTAATCAAAGGGTCCCGAGTTCGAATCTCGGGCGGGACACCATTTTAATAATAAAAGCTTATAAGAGCTTTTTTTATTTTAATAAAATCTTGCATTTTTAAATATATTATAATATAATGAATATGCGTGAAAAAAACGTAATTCGCTCTCTTAGCTCAATTGGATAGAGCGTTAGACTACGGATCTAAAGGTTAGGGGTTCGACTCCCTTAGGGCGCACCATTTAATTTCGAGAAGTAGCACAGCTTGGTAGTGCACTTGGTTTGGGACCAAGGGGTCGCAGGTTCGAATCCTGTCTTCTCGACCACTTGTTAATTGAAAGAACGTTAAGTTCTTTTTTTTATTGTCCCAAACCAATGACTATATCCTGTAAAAGAGTTTATCGATATTATTTTTTGCAATTCTGAACGAAGTACCATGATCTGTAAATTTTCCTGCATATTTTCCATTTTTATACACTCCAGTTTTAAATGTCACATAAATTACTCCGTTTTTTATACACTCAATAAATTGTTCAAAACCTTTTAATTCGTATTTTTTTACATCATAGTATTTAAAGTATAGGTAACCATCTTTTTCAATTCGCTTAAAGCTAAATATTGCTAATTTTTTTAATTTTCTTTCTAATTTTTCTTTCAGTGTATCAAAATCCCAATATATATCATTATTTATAAATTCATATTTATAATTAAATACCTTAAGATATATTCGTTTTTCTATCTCATTAACATCAAGCTGAAAATGGTAGAAAAGGCCTATAGGACATATTTTACTTGCATACACGTCCCCCTTAAATACTTTTACACTTTTAAACGTTTTGTCTGGATAACCAAATTCTTCAGATAACCACTGAGATGCATTGTAATACCTTCCGTCCGGTCTACTATTAAAAAGATCAAATTCAGCTGCGTAATATTCTCTTATTGCTTTTATTTCAATATCATAAAAATCAGGAATATTAAAATCTCCACCTGTAGTTCCTAATTCGTTTTCTAACGTTGGTCCTGCAGAATTTTTATTATTATTAATCGCTTTTATATATCCTTTATTTTGTATTTCTTGAAACATTTTATCAAGAATTATAAAAGTGTTCATATTCATATATAACTCCTTTCATATATATTATTTCCTATAAGTTTGTGATTTCCTTTTTTTTACAGCTATGTTATATTGAAACTAGGTGATATGTATGCAAGAAGATATCAAATTTATATTAAACCTAATCCAAGAACAAGGTTTTCAAGCTTATGTTGTTGGTGGATATGTAAGAGATTTTTATTTGTTAAATGTTCATAATAAGGATATTGATATTTCAACAAATTGTGATTCAGATAAGTTATTATCAATTTTTTCTGCTTTTAATCCAACAATGTTAAAATATGAAACAATCAAGTTTAAATTTGGTCAATTTAATGTTGATATAGCTCAATTTAGAGATGAGCAATATGATGGAACCAAGACAATAGTTAAACTCGCTAATAGTCTTGAAATTGACGCAAAAAGACGTGATTTCACAATAAATTCATTATACATGGATGTTGATGGGAAATTAATAGATTTCTATAATGGATTAGAAGATTTAAATAATCATAAGCTTAGATTTATTG
>JAILQR010000032.1 GCA_024698845.1 Bacilli bacterium
TGTTGTAAAAGATATTATTATTTATAACGAACTTACTATCTTTACTAAAACATTTGCATCTCTACTTAAAAATAACGTTTTCATTACAGAAAGTATGGATATCTTAATTAAGATAACAAATAATGAAATATATAAAGATATAATGTTTAATACAATTGATAATATTTCCCGTGGTGAAAGTATTTCTGAATCATTTAAAAATCACTGGGCTATTCCAGATGTTGCTTATCACATGATAGTAACTGGAGAGTCAACAGGTGAACTTGCAGAAATGATGCAAAAAGTATCAGAGTACTACCAAGAACAACATAGAAACATTGTTACAAACTTAAAGAACTTTATTGAACCAGTATTAATTTGTTCACTTGCATTAATTGTTGGTGTAATAATTATTGCAGTTTTAGGTCCAATGTTCAGTTTATATGATACAATTGAATAGGGATGTACAATGACAACATTAATATATATATTTTTAATAGTATTAGGACTTATATTTGGATCATTTTATTTGGTAGTAGCAACAAGACTACCTAAAGAAGAATCTATTATAAAACCTGGATCACATTGTGATAACTGTAAACATGAACTTAAATGGTATGAACTTATTCCTGTAGTATCTTATATAATTCAAAAAGGTAAATGTAGAAAATGCGGTTCTAAAATACCATTTATAACAGTATTGATAGAAATAATTACAGGAGCTTGTTTTGCGTTATCATACTACTTATATGGTCTTGATTATAAGTTCTATGCGTTAATAGTACTATTATCAATTTCAATAATAATATTTATTAGTGATTTTAAATATTACATTATTAGTGATGAACCATTATTTACTTCTATATTCTTGATTGTACTACTTAAGTTTGTGTTTTTTGGTACGAAAGCATTTGTATTTTCAATTCTTTCAGGAATAATATTATTTATGGTTTTCTTATTTGTTAAATTCTTTGGAGATAGAGCATTTAAGAAAGAATCACTTGGTGGTGGAGATATTAAACTAGCTATATTAATTGGTGTTACACTTGGAGTTAAACTAGGTTTAACAGCATTTATATTATCTACGTTTATTGCATTTCCATATGCTTTATTCATATCACTTAAAAAGAAAGAGGGAATTGTTCCTTTTGGGCCATTTTTAATAAGTGGTTTGATAATCGTATTTATCTATATGAGTGAGATAGGTAATCTCATCTCTAAGTTATATAGTTATTAAAAAAACATAAGATTAAAATCTTATGTTTTTTATTTTTTTATAATGTATCTACATCAAAGTTTAAGTTACTTGCAAAATAGTTTTGACTTTGTATTGGCTTTTGAACTGGTGTTTGTGTAACTGTACTTTGTGGTGCTTGAATAACATCAGGAATAGTTTTTACTTCAACTATGTCTTCTTGACTTCGCATTACTGAAGCTGAAGGAACAGTTTGATTTACTGCTTGTGGTTGAACTTGAGGTGTTACAGATTGTACTGGTTGTACTTTTACTTGTTCTGGTTCATTTTTATGAAGTTCTTCCATTTCTTCCTTCTTAACGTTTCCTATTAATGCACTCTTAATTTCTTCATCTTCATCACCAAGGTCTTCATCAATATCAATAATACGAAGAATTTCTTCAAAACTTGTATATCCAGCTAGAACTTTTTTAAGTCCGTCATTAAGAAGAGTACTTGCTGATAATTCTGGTCTATTATAAACTAAATGTCTTAATTCGTCTTTACTAACGTTATTAATTATTCCATCTCTGATTTCTTGATCTATTACTAATACTTCATGAATAGCAATACGTCCCTTATAACCTTGAATACATTGATCACATCCAACTGGTTCATATATTTGAGGAACATCTTGTTTTAACACTTCCTTAAAGATTATTTTTTCGTAATCTGTAGTAGGTCTAAGTCTTCTACAATGAGGACATAAGCTCTTACATAATCTTTGTGAAACAATACCTGTTAAAGCAGCTCCAAGTAAGTATCTTTCAACTTCCATATCTGTTAAACGTTCAATTGTATTAAGTGAGTTATTAGTATGGATTGTAGATAAAACTAAGTGACCTGTAATTGATGCACGAACGGCAATTCTTGCAGTTTCGTCATCACGAATTTCTCCGATCATTATTACATCAGGGTCTTGACGTAAGATACTACGAAGAGTAGTAGAGAATGTAAGTCCAATTTCACTCATTGTTTGAACTTGGTTAACACCTTCAATTTTCATTTCTACTGGGTCTTCAACTGTAATAACGTTTCTATTTGGAGTATTTAGTTTTTGAAGCATTGCATATACAGTAGTTGATTTACCAGAACCAGTAGCACCGGCAACAAGGATAATACCATGTGGACTTTTAATAATTTTATCTATTTTGTTAAAGTTTTCTTGAGTAAAGCCTAAATTTTCAAGCCCTGCTGTACTCATTGAATAGTCTAAGATACGGATAACAACTTTTTCTCCATCAAGGATTGGTAGTGAAGAAACACGTAAGTCCAAATCATAACCATTAATGTTTTGCTTTATGGCACCATCTTGAGGAAGTCTTGTTTCAGTGATGTTCATACCAGCCATAATCTTAACACGAGTTATTAAATTCTTTTTAACTGAATCAGGGGCAATAGCATAGTCAACTAATTCACCATCAATACGAATCCTTATATGTAAGTTATCAGGATATGGGTCTAAGTGGATGTCGGAAGCATCATGTTTTACGGCATCAGATATCATTTCATTAACAATTTCAACAATAGGTCTATTGTTATAGTCAAACTGTTTGAACATAATATCACCACCCAATCCTTTTATTCTTTATAAATTATACTATATTTATTATGATGTATCAAGTCATTAGTTATTATAAAAAAGTAATATTTT
>JAILQR010000087.1 GCA_024698845.1 Bacilli bacterium
TTAGGACTATATGTATATGTATAATTATCTAAATCATTTAAATCAACATAAGAACTGCAAAAATATGTTACACACAAAGACCAATGTGGATCATTATTATCAAGTAGTGCTATTGAAAAAAATAAATCTTCAATATAGTCTACTTCTTCATATAATCTTATATCTATTTCAGTAAAAAGCATTTTTTCGGATATTTTATTTTTTATAACTTTAGTTATGTCAGTAGTTCCATAATCTTCAAAATTAAAATTAGGGTCTAAATAAGTTAGTATTTCTTTACATCTCTTATCAAGGAACTCTTCAAGTTCATGAATATTACTTTTATTATAATATCTAAATGGGTTAAGTTTCATAGGTTTATACCCTCCTGCATGATAATTATAACATAAAAAAACTAACTATTTCTAGTTAGTTAAATTCTTATTGGTGGAGAATAGGAGATTCGAACTCCTGACCCCCACGGTGCAAGCGTGGTGCTCTAGCCAGCTGAGCTAATTCCCCAAAAGAACAAAATCATAATATCATATAAATTATACTATTTCAAGTACTTTTTTATATGTATTATGATTTTTATATATTATCAATTAATTACCATAGTTTCCTTATGTACTCTAATAAAATCATTATAGGTTTAACATCATGCAAAAAATATTATAGTTAACACGCATATTTTTTGCACAAAAAAGTAAATTATCATACCTATAAGTAAAGTTAAATTCAGAGTTAAGATAAACATATATTCCTTTAACCCTAAATAAGCATACTTAAAGTTAACATAGTCAAATTAATTTATAACATTATAATAAGAATGTTCAACTAAATTTGAATCAGTACTAGTAGCACTACAATCATAAACCATTGCAAAGTATAAGAAAATTGACAGCAATAAAATGCAAATTTTCCTTCCCATAATATTCAACCTTTTTTATTCTTTATTTGTTATTTTTAATAACTTTGATTAAACCCTTATCTACTTCTTCAAGAGCACGACCTAATTCTTTTTTATTAACATAATCTTTTTCAAGCATTTGAAAATGATTAGTATCATGCATTTGTTTACTTCTAATAGATGCTATATGAACAAGCATATATTTAGAATCTACTACGTTTAGTAGTTTATCGATTGATGGGTATAACATATTAATCACGTCCTTACAATAATACTATACTAAACGTCTTGTAAAGTATACAAGCAATATGTAAATTTTATACACATGTTTTACAAAATAAAAAAATATGTGTAAAACATATTTTCTTATTAAATATTTCTTAAAATATTTTTATTTTTAGTTGCACCAAAAGATATAGCTGCAATTGTTATGCCAAGAATTATAGCAACTACTGGAAGAAAACTTCCAGTTGGAACTGGTTCAGTACATTTATTAGCCCATTCATCTTTAGATATTTCACTACCTTTAGTATCATAGTAATGCCATTTACCACTTATCTTTTCAGCTTTACATGTACCAGCTTCAATAACTGGTTCAGAACCGCTCTTATCATTTATAACAACAATTAAATCTGATTTTTGTTCTTCTCCATTAACAATAAGTTTATCCATTACATCAACAAAGAATTCTGTATCTTTAGCAAGTACATATCCATCTTTAACACTTATTTGTGTAATTGTATACTTTCCTGGATTTAAGAAAAATGACACAGGTTCGCTTATAGTATCCCATTCTTGTAAAGTTTTTCCCTCATCATCTTTTAAAATAAAATGTGAACCAATTAACTTATCTCCCTTAGTATTAGTATTTTCAATTCTAACAACTTTAGGTTGATAATAACTCATAACAGTAATTCCAGCATTTCTACCAAAAGTGAATTGTACTTTTGCACTGGAACTATTTGCTTTAATAACAAATTCTGAGTTTTCACTCATAGGATCTGGTTGTGATCCATATATTCTTGCAAGAATACTATTACTATAGTTTCTTACAATTTTTAAAGCTGTTGCAGTTTTAGATACTAATAAAGTATCTAAATCGAATCCGCCTTTATAAAGGTTAATACCTTCACTATCATCTCCATAACCATAATCAGGTGTAATTAAACTTGGATTTTCTGTAAGACCATATGCAGGAATATCTATATCATATGCTGAAAATAAATATGATCCTTCAACTGGATTACCACTTTTATCAACAACTTTAAATTCAACATCATATTTTGTTGTACCTGTTGGTTCAATAATAGCAGTTGCTGTTCCTCCAGAATAAATATCAGCAGAGTCATAACTACTATTATAAAATTCTATAATATGATCATTTTGTGAATAAAGCATTATTTCAAAATATGCTTCATCATAAGAACTCTTTACAGAGTTATTTAACAAAATATTATTTACTGTTATTTCATAATCATATAAATTACCATCTTTATCTGATACAGCATCAGGGAATAATATAGTAACATATTCATCATTAGCTATACTAAAACCATTAGCACCTTTATCAAGTTTTACATATAAAATATTTCTTTTTTCATTTTCGTTATATCCTATAGCAAATTTGCTACTTGATGAAGATTTAATAGTAAATGGTTTAATAGCTTTAATACTAAATGTTGTTAAATACTTAGGAGCAATTTCATAAGATATAGTTGATATTCTTTTATAAGTACCTGACATATCTTCAGTCGCAGTTCTTTTTGATATTTCAAGTGCTGAAAATTCTTTACCATCTTCTAATCTTTTCCATGTACCTCGGCTAAATGCAACACCTTTAGTTTCATCATCTACATGGAAATTAAAATATTTTCCTAAGATTATTTCTCTTGGAGCATTATCGTTAATAAATGATTCCATATTAGTTGCACTTGAGTTATTAAGTGCAGATAAATCTAGTTTTTTTATTGAAGGCATAGATTGTAACATAGAACCAAAATTAGTAACCCTTGATGTATCTAAATTACCAAAATCTAGTGTAGATAATTTATTACAATTTGTAAAAGCTCTTAATAAACTAGTTAAATTATCTGTAATGATATTTTTTTCAAACACGATTGATTCAACAGTAGTATTTGCTTCAAATAATCTTTCACCCTTAGATAACATTGATCCAGATTTAAATATTACACTTTTAATATGAGTATTATTACCTTTAAATAATTGTCCATTAACATTAACTTTATAATTAACATCATTCACATTAATAGTTGAAGGTATAATTATGTTAGTAACATCATTTGCTGATGAGAAATTACATGAATTAATATTTATTACTTTTCCATAAGTATCATCATCTGTTAATGTATAGGTACAATAATCAGTAATCCATGAACCTGTATTAGCAGCTGATACTTTGTTTACACCAAATAAGAAAGTTAGAGAAATTAAGAATATAAAATATTTAAATTTTTTCATACTACATTACTCCTATTCTAACTATATTTTACACCATTTTAAAATAAATCAATAAAAAAACTCGTAATTACTTTACGAGTTTACGTAGTTCATCTAATATTACTACCATTGCCCAAGTATCTTGTTGGCAATAATCTACTAATGCTTGATACTTAATATTATATTCTTCTTTACTCATTTTATTGTAGTTAGCATATTCAACTATAGCTTCGGTTCCATTTTTTACAGTTAAATCTTTATAAGTTAAATCTGAAAATACTGGAAGTGTTTTTTTAATAGAAAATGAACCAGATAAATCGGGATGATAATAATTAAATATCTTAGCTTCTTCCTCACTATAACCTAGTTCCTCATACATAGATGTTGAAGTATTAACAAGCCATAATAAATCAAATCCTCTATCGTATATTTTCATAAGTTTATCTTTATATTCAGGGAAAATATTTGATAGTTCTTTTATTCTTCCTTTTTCGAAAGGAACATTTTGAGCAAATAAAGTTCCTTTATCTGGATCAATATATTCAATTAATTTTTTTACTAATTCTTCTCTTTCATCTTCATGAGTTTTTGCTAAAAAAACATAATTATCTTTAAATTTATCACAAACACCAGGTTCTTTTTCAATATGTAAACTAAATTCAAATGGTGATTGAATATATGGCCACTCTCCTTTAAATCTAGGAACTGGACATGGGAATGTTTCAAAATCCAGGTGATATATCGGATACTTAATTTGTTTTAAACCTAGTTTTAATTTTTCTTTATTTATATATACATTATTAAATCTTACACAATCTCTTTGAATCATGTGTGTTTTTCTTGTTATCCACTCTTCAGGAACATCAAGCATATTTAAATATCCATGATTTATTAAATCAAGCCCTTTAATTCTTCCCTCAGGAGTATCAAAACCTTGACCATTAGATATATAATTTAAACTACTATTTTTATGTGGAATATCTTTTCCACAAATAGCATTAAAATATTTACATCCTCCAGGTTTCTTATATCCACACCATTTACCTAAATCACATTTTACATCAACAGGATTAAATAAAATTCTTTCTATCTTTTCAGCATCATTTTCTATCTTTGGTTGCATAATTTTAGTTATATTTGTTAGGTCAAAAAAATTAATAATTTCATTTCCATTTTCATCGATATCATATATAGCTTTACCATCTATATACTTTCCATCAAAAATATAATCTGCATTAAGCACCGCAAGATAATAATGGATATTATTTAGTTTTTCTAAGTTTTCAGATGATTTATATTCTCCTTCAATCATAAATCTTTGAACAGATAAATCATATACATATTTTCCAATACCATATCTATCTAACAATTTATTCACTTGTTTTTGATATTTGTCAAAATCAAAATCAGGTATTTGGCTTAAGTTTGAAACTTCATCTTTCAACTTATACATAGGTCCAAATTTTTCAAAAATACTTACAAATTCTTTATCTTTATTTTTAAAACCTAATTTTTTATATGCATTAGTAGTTGTAGCTTTAACCTCTATAATATTTATACCATCATCATTTTCATTATAAACATCGACATAACATAAATATTTAACACCATTACGATTAAAATCAAAACATTCTTGATTATAAGTATCCTTTGAATAAACAGTTTTACCCTTAAAATACTTTTCAACAAGTCTTCCAGCTTCAAGTTCTACTTGTTTGTAATAATCCATCATAGCTTCTAATTGCTTATTTGGAACATCTACTAGATCTACTTCTTCATCACCATCAAAGTCATACATAGAACCAAGCATTTCTTCAATCATATCTTTTTTTTCTTGATTCTTATATTCATCAAGTGATATATCTGCATCAAATTTTTCCTTTTTTATTTTATCTAAAACAATATATCGATTACATCGAGAATAATTAATAAAATCAGTTTTACTTATTGCCATAATATACACCTAGTTTCTTACTTATAAAAATATTATACAACAAAAAAATAACTTCTTAAAAGAAGTTATTTTGTTCTTTTTCATATACATTACAGCATTCATTTTCTTCACAGCAAGTATATTGTGGAATATATGAATGTTTATAAATATGATGATTAATTATTCTAGTGTTACATGGAATAATATGTGGTACATCATAACAAAAATATCTATGGCATACTTTCTCTCTAGGCATTTCACATACACTAGGACATACCATGTTAGAACATGGATTCATACAATTATTCATATCCATATTCATTTTTGAAACTTCTGTTTTTTCAAAACTAATATTATCATTTACCTCTTGAAACATATTAATTATCCTTTCTACATTATACTATGTAAAAAGTAATTAACCGTTTGGGCTTAATCACTAGTTCTTTTCCTTACAGGTTCAATAACACTCATAAAATCTTTTACGTCTTTTTTATATCCTCTTTTAAACTGTTCATCAATTATAAGTGTTCTAAGTCTTTTTCCATGATTCCATACATATTCATGCTCATCGTCATCAATAAATTTATCAAAATAATCAACTGTTAAATGATTATCTATTAATGCTAAAAAACATTCAAGTTCAAATTTCGATAATTCTGATAAATCAGTGGCACTATAAAATTCTTCTAATCTATCTTTATCAAAATTAAATAATAATAACATATCTGCTTCAGAAATATTTATATATTTAAAAAATTCTTCAGTTAACAATCTGTATGGTCTTTTTGTTATATAATCGTCGCTCACTTATAAACCCTCCTGAATTAATTATTAAAATGGCATTTTTCCACTGCTCATTTGTTTCATCATTTGTTTCATTTGTTCAAATTGTTTTAATAATCTATTAACTTCTTCAACACTTCTTCCAGAACCTTTAGCAATTCTTTGTTTTCTTGTTGCTTTTAAAATATCTGGATTACGTCTTTCTTTTGGAGTCATAGAAAGTATAATTGCTTCAATATGAGCCATATCTTTTGGATCAACAGAAACATTATTTAATCCCATACTTCTTGCTTGAGGAAGCATTTTAATTATCTTCTCTAGAGGACCTAATTTCTTGATTTGTTTCATAGTTGATAAAAAGTCTTCTAAATCAAATTTACCAGATTGCATTCTTTTAACAGAATATTTAGCATCATCTTCACTGATAACACTTTCTACTTTTTCAGCTATGGATAAAATATCACCCATATCTAAAATACGTTCTGCCATTCTCTCTGGATAAAATTCTGAAATACCATCTAATTTTTCAGAGTCACCGACAAACTTAATAGGAACATTAGTTAAATGTCTAACAGATAGTGCAACTCCACCTTTAGTATCACCATCAAGTTTAGTTAAAATTGCTCCTGTTAAGTTAAGTGCATCATTAAATCCATTAATAACGTTAATAGCATCTTGACCCATCATTGCATCAATAACTAATATAACTTCATCAGGTTTAGTAGCTGTTACAATGTTTTTAAGTTCATCCATTAAGTTTTCATCAATTTGTAAACGTCCAGCAGTATCGATAATTATAAAATCATAACCATTTTCTTTAGCATAAGATAAAGCATTAGTTGCTATATCAACCGGATTATTCTTTCCCTCAGTGTAAACTTCAATATTAAGTTGCTTACCTAAAGTTTGAAGTTGTTCTATAGCAGCAGGTCTATAAATATCACATGCAACTAAAAGTGGTTTTTTCGCATGTTTTTTTCTAACTAAATTAGCAAGCTTACCAGCAGTAGTTGTTTTACCTGATCCTTGTAAACCAGCTAAAAGTAATACAGTTGGTTTTTTATTAACTTCAAGTGGAGCGTAATCTCCACCTAAAAGTGCTACTAATTCATCTTTAATTACTTTAATAAATAATTCATCAGGTTTTAAAGATTTTTGTACTTCTTCACCCAATAATTTTTCCTTAACATTATTTATAAATTCTTTTACTACTTGATAGTTAACATCTGCTTCAAGTAAAGCAACTCTTATTTCTCGCATTGCATCAGAAATATTATCTTCAGTAATTCTACCCATACCGCGAATATTTTTGATAGCATTTGAGATTCTATCTCCCATATATTCAAACATTTATATCACCCTTACAAGTACATATTATAACAAAAAAAGATAGATTAATCTATCTTTTAGAATTTTACTTTAACTTCATCTACTGCAAATGATAAAAGATCCATTTTTTTATATCCTAGTATTGTAGCTATAATTACATGAGGAAACTTTTCTATTTTCGTATTATAGTTAGTAACATCATTTATATATAGTCTTCTAGATGCAGCAATTTCATTTTCAACTTTAGTAATTTGTTTTTGTAAATTCAAGAAATTCTCTGATGCTTTTATTTCAGGATAATTTTCGGATAAAGCAATTAATTTATTATATTCATTATTTAAAGTTTTACCTGCTTTAGAATCACCATTATCATAACTTGTTCTAAGTTTAGTAATATTTTCTAAAGTTTCACCCTCATATTTAGTATATCCTTTAACAGTTTCAACTAAATTAGGAATCAAATCAAATCTTTTCTTTAAAAATACATCAATAACAGAGTATGATCTCATAGCTCTATTTTTTAAATAAATTATTGAATTTACTTCAACAAATAATATTACAAAAACAATAATTAAAATTACAAATATAGGCATTAAACATCAAACCTTTCTACTTCATCTAATATATTATTAACTACTGTAAATACAGTATCAATAACAGCTACGCTTCTTCCAATATTTTTAGCCTCTTTCTCAGGATTAGAAAAACTAAATGGAAATAATTGACCTGTATAAAGTCTTATATATAAGAATGTACCTATTATTTTAAGTTCACAATAAAGTCCAGTATTATTATATATATCAATCATATTTGTTGTAACATCTGGTGTAAGTAATCTCATTGCTTTAATCTTATCATCAGTAAATACATCATATATTTTTTCAAAAGCTTCGTTATCAATTGTTATATATTGATCTTTATTAAATAATTTAATTTTATTATTAACAATTTTAATAATACAATCAAAATCTTTATTTAAATTAACTTTAATAAAAGTACCATGGAATATTGTTGTATAGTGAGTTCTACCTTCACTATCTGTGTGTCTTCTTTCTGTATGAACTTCACCAAGTTCAAAAGGACATCCTTTAACCTCTCCCTTAATTAAATCGTCACTTCGATATCTATCAAAACCTTCGAATCCAGCTTCACGATATATCATCTTATCAATACCATTTTTATGATTATAAGAAAAAGTTTCGTTATATTCTTTCATTATTCCATATACTATTTTATCAAATAATAAATTATCTTTATTTCTTGTAGATAAAAATAAAACAAGAAATATACCACCAAATGTTAAAAATCCAAGAAATGGCATGTTATTTGCCATAACAAATATTGTTAAAGCAAATAATCCTATTATAAGTAAACCAGAAATAAGTTTTTTAACTTTATTTGCTCTTCTAGCTTTATCTACTTCATCATTATTTTTAATTAATTCATAAGCCCTATTATTATATTTTTCAGAAACTTCATCTTTAATAGTCATTTTTTTACTAAGACTATTTT
>JAILQR010000098.1 GCA_024698845.1 Bacilli bacterium
GATGTTAAGTAGTATAGTATTTATATATATAATGCTTAAGATAGTAATTAAACAATATAATTCAGAAAATATAATACTGTAAATATATCTACTTAAAAAGTAGATATATTTTTTTTATATGATAAAATAAATTTAAGGTGGTAAACATGGCAAAAGGAAAAAAGAAAGTAGAAGAAATTAAAGAAGAATTACCTGTTAAAAACAAACGTAATAAAGGGTTTAGAAAATATATTATTATTGCATGTATAGCATTATTATGTTTATCAGGTGCACTAGTGTATAAATTTGTTTTATCTAAAGATAATGAAGATCCTAAAATTAATAAAAAAGCAGATCCTAAACTTCCAGCACTTCCAAAGCCTGAAGTAACAGAAGGCGAAAGAGGTAAATTAGGTATTGATAAAAATATTAATGAAACTAATATTGATAAATACTTAAATAGATCTGACTCTGTATATAGAGATATGAGAATGCTTGAAGATCCTGCTGATTATGCTGCTATTGGTGGAGATGCATATTTATCTGGATATATTAAAGGATTCGAAGTAGTACCACTTCCTTATATTATCCCAGTTGATAATCTTCCGGAAGAAGTTGGTTATACATATCAAGGTTATACCTTATTTTATAAAATGAGCGATGGTTCTTATGAACCTATGTATAAAGAATCAATGAAAATAATAGAAGAATTATTCCCTAAAGATAAAATTATATTCTTAATGTGTGGTGGCGGTGGATACGCTGGCATGATGAAAGAATTCTTAGTTGCTAATGGATGGGATAAAGATAAGATTTATAACATTGGTGGACATTGGTATTATGAAGGTAAAAATAATGTTCAAGTTAAGAAAATAGTTAATGGTAAACCTAAATATGATTTTGATAGCGTTCCATATCATGATATAGATTTTACAGAACTTACTAAAATAGTTCCTGATAAACATGATAAAGGTGATGTTAAACCATTTAAATTAGAAGATAAATATTATAACGTAACAGAAGATACTAAATTTAAAGATTTTGATGATATCGATCCATATGATGTTTATGATAAAGAATCTAAATATTATGAACCAGATCAAGATAAACAATATAAAGCATACATGAAACTATTAAATAAAAAAGCTGATTATTTAAATAACTTACTTAAAAATAAAGAATCATTTGTTTTAACAACATATTATGATGAAGGTTGTGGAGGAAACGATGAATCAATTAGATTACTTGCCTTAGAATATGCTAAAAAACATAATCTTTATATTTATGATGTTGAATTTACTGTATATGAAGAAACTGATTTATATAAAGATATTCAATATTCACCATCTATTCAAATTTATAAAAATGGTGAACTTTATACATATACCGATATTGAAAGTGATGAAGATTTAAAAGTAGCTGAATCACTTAAATCATTTGATAAATGGTTTACTAAATATGTAATACTTGATGAAGAAGAATAAAAAGCACATAACATGTGCTTTTTTTTATTCATCTTGTTATAAATTGTATATTTATTATATAATATATAAGAGGTATAAAGATATGAAAGATATTGTTGATATTTTAACTAAAAATAAAAAAACTATAAGTTCTATGGAATCATGTACAGGAGGAGCATTTGCATATTTTTTAACTAATGTTGAAGGTGCAAGTAATGTTATTAAGTATTCTGCTGTTACATATTCTAATGAATACAAAATTAAAATGGGTGTAGATGAAGATATTATAAATAAGTATACCGTTTATAGCTTTGAAACTGCTGATGAAATGAGTAAAAAAATATCTTTATTTGCGAATTCTAATTATGGTGTAGGTATTACAGGTCAAATAAATAGAATTGATGAAAATAACATTACAGATAATGATAATTTAATATTCGTAAGCATTTATGATAGGGATAATGATAAATTTTATCATAAAGAATTAACAGCTATTAATGATAATAGAGAAAACAACAAAAAATATATTATTGATAATGTCATTGATATGTTAAAAGGTATTATTTAA
>JAILQR010000110.1 GCA_024698845.1 Bacilli bacterium
ACTAGTTACATCTGAAGATATATTTCAAGGTAGTGGAATAATTAAAAATCAAAAATGTGATACTAAATATACAATAGAAAAACTTATAGAATTATGTTTAGTAGAAAGTGATAATACAGCATACATCAAATTAGTTAGATTTATTGGTAAAGAAAAAATAATTGAGTATGGTAAAGAATTAGGAACAAAACATGTACTAGATGGTAAAGATTCCTATGGTATTGTAAATTGTTCTGATATGATTATTATCTGGAAAAAAATAATTAAATATGCTGAATCAAATGAAAATGGCAAGAAAATGAAGCAATTTTTATCAAACCCATCTGTAAAATTTATAAAAAATGATAAATATGTAAGAAAATATGGATTATACGACATTGCATACCATGAAGCAGGATATGTTGAATGTAGTAAACCATATTATATGCTTGTATTAACTCAACTAAATAAATATGACTATAAAGAAGAATTTATAAACAAAGTTGCAAAAATATTGGATGATATAAACAAAATAAATTAAGAAGGTGAATAATATGTACGAAATAATAGTAGTTGGTGGAGGTCACGCAGGTTGTGAGGCAGCTTACTCATGCGCAAAAAAAGGACATAAGACTCTATTAGTTACAGGAAATATAAATAATATTGCAGATATGCCTTGTAATCCACATATTGGAGGAAGTGCTAAAGGAATCGTTGTTAGAGAAATTGATGCACTAGGTGGAATAATGGGTAAAGTAGCTGATAAAACTCATCTTCAAATAAAAATGCTTAATAGTGCAAAAGGACCAGCAGTTCAATCACTTCGTGCTCAAGGTGATAAAATAGCTTATCCAAAAGAAATGCTTAACGTTCTTAATTCATTACCATCTTTAGAAATAAGAGAAGCAATGGTTGAAGACTTAATTGTTAAAGATAATAAAGTACATGGTGTAGTTCTAGAAGATGGAACAAAAATAGAATCACAAATAGTTATTTTAACAACAGGTACATATTTAAAAGCAGATATTTTAGTTGGATCTACTAGAACTAGAAAAGGACCACACGGCGAAAAACCATCTCAACATTTAAGTGATAAATTAAGAGATTATGGATTTACTATAAAGAGACTTAAAACAGGAACCCCACAAAGAATTGATAGAAAAACAATTGATTTTTCTAAAACAAAACTAGAGCCCGGAGACAACAAATATTTAACATTTAGTTTTGATTTGGAACCACAATATAAAATTGAAGAACAAGAACCTTGTTATTTAACTTATACAACAGAAGAAACTCATAAAATTATTAGAGATAATTTAAGTAAATCATCTATGTATGGGGCTTTAGATGATATTGAAGGAATAGGACCTAGATATTGTCCTTCAATAGAAGATAAAGTAGTTAGATTTTCGGATAAAGAAAGACATCAATTATTTATTGAACCTGAAAGTAGATATTATGATGACATGTACTTACAAGGTTTTTCAACATCAATGCCACCAGAAGTACAAGAACAAATGGTACATAGCTTACCTGGCTTAGAAAACGCAAAAATATTAAAATATGGTTACGCAATTGAATATGATGCTATTTATCCAACACAACTACATGCATCACTTGAAACTAAAGTACTAGAAAACTTATTTACTGCTGGTCAGATAAATGGAACTAGTGGATATGAAGAAGCAGCATGTCAAGGTTTAATGGCAGGTATTAACGCATCTTTAAAACTAGAAGGAAAAGAACCATTAATTTTAAAAAGAAATGAAGCATATATTGGTGTTTTAATAGATGATTTAATTACAAAAGGTATAAGAGATCCTTATCGTTTATTAACTTCAAGAGCTGAATTTAGATTATTACTAAGAAGTGATAATGCTGATTTAAGATTAAGAAAGTATGGTTATAATATAGGCTTAATTAGTGATGAACAAAATAAAAAATTAGATGAAAAAATATCTAATATATCTAAATGTATAGAATATTTAAAGGAAAATAAACTTAAAATAACAAATGATGTTGAAGCTATATTTAATGAAAATATAATACTAGTTCCACAAACAACACTTAGTTATGAACAACTACTAAGAAGACCTGAAGTAACAATAGATTTCATAGAAAAATTTATAGATATACCATTCGATGAAGAAATTAAGGAACAAGTATATATAAATTTAAAATATGAAGGTTATATAAGTAAAGCTTATAAAGAAGCTGAAAAAATGTTAAGACTTGAGGAAAAACAAATACCCGAAGATATCGATTATGATAAGATTAAAAATATTGCTAGTGAAGCAAGACAAAAGCTTAAAGAAGTAAGACCAACAACAATTGCTCAAGCAATAAGAATTAGTGGTGTAAATCCAGCTGATATATCTATTTTATCAGTATATTTAAAAAAGGAATATCCAAATGAAAATAGATAAGTTTATTGAAGAATTAAAAAAAATTAACATTGAAGTAAAAAATGAAAAATTAGAATTATTAGCTAAGTATTGTACATTTCTAAAAGAATATAATGAGCATACAAACTTAACAGCTATAAAAGATGATGAAGGTATTTATCTAAAACATTTCTATGATTCTTTATTAGTTACAAAATATTATGATTTTTCAAAAGTTGATAACATGCTTGATATTGGTTCAGGTGCGGGATTTCCCGGAGTAGTATTAAAAATTTTCTATCCTAATATTAACGTAACATTAATGGATTCTAACAACAAAAAAACCACATTCTTAGAAAAATTAATTGAACATCTAAAACTTGAAAATATTAATGTAGTCCATGACAGAGCAGAAAATTATGCTAAGAATAATCGTCAAAAATATGATGTAACTATTGCAAGAGCAGTATCTGAATTAAGAATTATTTCTGAATTAGCATTACCTTTAACTAAAGTAAAGGGATACTTTATTGCATTAAAAGGAAACTACGAAGAAGAAATGGATAATGCACTAAAAACTTTTAATAAACTATCATCAAAAGTTGAATATATTAAAGAAGATAATTTACCAATAGAAAACAGTAGAAGATCTTTTATATTTATTAAGGTATTAGATAATATTGATAATAAGTATCCTAGATCATACGAACAAATAATTAAAAAACCATTGAAATAAAATTAATAATAAGATAAAATTAAAAAGAATAGAATAAAATAAAAAGGGGTCGAGAACAATGGAAGAGTCAAAAGAAGTACGTCAAATTCCGATTGAGGACATTATTCCCAATCGTTTTCAACCGCGCCTAAATTTCGATGAAAAAGCTTTAAATGAATTATCAGAATCTATTAAACAACATGGAATAATTCAACCATTAGTTTTAAGACCACTTGGTGATAAATTTGAAATAATTGCTGGTGAAAGAAGATATAAAGCTGCTACTTTAGCAGGACTTAGTAAAGTTCCGGCTATTGTAACAGATATGGATGACAATACTAGTGCAGAAGTTGCATTAGTTGAAAATATACAAAGAAAAGATTTATCAGCTATTGAAGAAGCTAAATCATATAAAACAATGCTTGATAGAAGCGGAATGACACAGGAAGAACTAGCAAAAAAAATGGGAGTTTCTCAATCAAACGTAGCTAATAAATTAAGATTATTAAACTTGCCAAATGAAGTTCAAAAAGCTTTAATGAATGAAAAAATATCTGAAAGACATGCTCGCTCATTATTAACACTAGATAATAATGAAGATCAAATAAGATATCTTAATAGAATTATTAATGAAAGATTAACAGTTAGACAACTAGATCTTGCAATTAAAGATGAACTTAGTGAAAGAAAACAAGAAGAAGATGGAGACATACCAAAGGTAAATATTAATCCTGATATAGATAGTATTATAAATAACGCTGTAGATATAAACCCAACAGTTGAGCAACCAAAAACAGTTGATGTATTTTCTGGACTTTTAGATAATAATGTAAAAGAGGAAGAAAAAGTGGAAGAAATACAACCTGTTGAAGAAATTAAACCTAAAAATGATGTTCCAAATAAATTCTTTAATTTCTTGGAAGATCAAGAAGTTAATATGAATATGAGTAATGAAGAGGAAGAAGTAAAACCTAATGCAGAAGTATTTACTTTTGATTCCGCCATCATAGATAGTCCTCAAAATGAATTAGTTGAAGAAACTAAACAAACTGAAAGTACAATTTCTTCACTTGATGAGGAAGTAGACACACTTGATTTTGAACCATCTGATGCTATTCAACCAACAACAATAGAGGAACCAGTTTTCTCCTTAGAATCTGAACCAAAACAAGAAATGGAAACACCTGTTTCCATACCTCAAGATGGTGTTCAAAAGTCAGTTGAAATTGAACAATTTGTGTTTGATGACGACGACGATGAAGAGGAAAACATTACATTCACCGAAAAGAAAGAAGAACCAGTTGAACCTTCAGTTGAAGAAACTACTGAAGATGTAGTTATTGAACCTATACCTGTTGTAGAGGAAGAAAATGTTGTTGATCCTGTTGCATTCTTTGATACATTGGATCCAGAATTTATGAATAAGTTAAAAGAAGATGCTGGGCTTGATTTAAAAACAGCAATTAATGATTATAGAGATTTAACTAACATTTTAAATAGAAAAGGATTCAATATAAGTATCGAAGAAGCTGATACTGATGGAAAATATCATATTGAAATAGATATTAATAAAGAATAAAAAACAGATAAATTTATCTGTTTTTTTTATTCTGTTGATACGGAAATAACATCTGAACCTTTTATGAAGTAGAAAGTAGCTGTTTTATCAAAATCATCAGACTCTTCTCCAGTAGATGGAATAAGTTCTCTTGAAACTATGTTCTCTGAGGGTTTATACCAAGTTTTTTTACTATATCTGATATTTGATATAGTATCAGCAAATATATTTTTTGTATATGAACTTTTGTTAGGAGATACATCAGATGAATCATCATTACCTGCCCATACTAGCATTAGCCTGTCTTTATTATATCCTATAGTCCAAAAGTCAGTATTTGTAGTACCAGTCTTAATAGCGTATTTATCATCAAGTTTATTACTTATAACTAAAGCAGTTGGACTTGTATAATCTTTAAATTTTTCATTACTAGTATTACTCAACATTTCATTTAGTATATAAACATAATCAGGATTTAATACTTGTTCTTCTTTTTCATTATATTTATATAGAATGTTACCATCTGAGTCTTCAACTTTTTTTATTATATGAATTGGTATTTTGTTTCCTTCGTTAGCTAGAGTTTGATATCCCTGCGCATAATCAATCATTTTTAGTTCTATTGTTCCAAGTGGAAGAGAAGGAATATCTTTTAAATTTTCTTTTACACCAGAACTATTTACTGCATGAATTAATTTATCTCCACCTAAAAACATATTAGTTTTAACTGCATAAATATTATCAGATAATGCTATAGCAAGATTCATTGTTATTTTTTTATTAGCGTATTTATTACCATAGTTTTGAGGAGAATAGACTTTATTATTATCTATTTTGAAGGAACTTTCTTCGCTGGTAAAAACAGAAGAAGATGTAAGATTATTTTCTAAGGCAGCATAATAAAGAAAAGATTTCATTGTAGATCCAACTTGTCTTTTGGCTTTAGTAGCTCTATTAAATTCACTTTTAGAGTAATCAAGCCCTCCAGTTAGTGAAGTAATACAACCATCTGCAGGATTAATAATCATACTTGCAACTTGCATTTCTTCGTCGTTCATATATTTATATATGTTTTCTTCCATTAACTTTTGACTTTCCATATCTAGACAAGTATATATTTTTATTCCTTTTCTTTTAATTATTTCATCAGGTAAATTAACTTTATTTTTTAATTCATCTAATACAGCATCCTGGTAGTACATGAGCATATTTAAGTTTTCTTTGTTATTTTTACCATATATTATAATTTTATTATTAAATAAAGTTCTAGCTTTAGTTTTTGATACTTTATTATTGTTAACCATTGCTTTTAGGACAACTTTAGCTCTGTTTATTGACTCATTATAATCACTAACGGGATTATAATTGTTTGGACTTTTTGGTATACCTGCTAGAATAATAGATTCCTCAAGAGATAAATCAATGGGCTCTTTATTAAAATAATACCTAGATGCATTATATATACCTATATTACCTTTACCAAAATTAATTGTATTAATATATCCTTCTAATATTTCATTTTTAGAGTAGTGAACTTCTAAGTTTAAAGTAAGTAACGTTTCTTTCCACTTTCTTTTAATTGTTTTATCAAAGTTTTCATATATATTTTTAATATATTGCTGAGAAATAGTAGAAGCCCCTTCAACTATTTTCTTTTTCGATACATTTTTAAAGAAAGCTTTAATTATTCTTGGATAATCAAATCCGTTATGCTTATAAAAGTTTTTATCTTCTATAGAAATAACCGCATCAATATAGTAGCTAGATACTTCATCAAGTGTAACCCATTTTTTTGTACTTGATCCCTGATATACCGCTTTACCTTTATTATCATATACAAAATATGAATTAGCCTTCTTAATAATAGTTTTAGGCGTGAAATAGGCATAAATATAAAATCCAACTATAGTTATAGCAATAAGTATAGTAAATATAGTAGTTAACTTTATAAATAACCTAATTAGCCTCAAGATAATCACCAATTTTATTATGTAAAAAAAATAACAAAATATGAGTGCATTAATATACCTTATATGTTATAATGCGAGTGAAAAAATGGTGATTAAAATGAAATTAATTCATTACATTAATGGAAAAGTTGAAACAAATGAGCAAATAAGTGATAATAATGTGCAAAAAAATGAGAAAAATTATGAATTTTTTCTTGATAATATTCGAAATAACATATATATTACTGATAGGCTTGTTTTTATAAGACAAAATGATGATTATATATTCACTTTAGAAATATCAGATAAATCGTTTTGTATGCTAGAATTAATAAAGGAAAAACAAGTAGTAGATATTGAAGTATTAGAAGCTTCATATAAGGAATATGAAAAATATATTGATATAAATTATGTACTTAATACAGATCAAGATAAACATCATATAATTTTAGAAATTGAGGGATAGAAATGAAACAAGATATTATTAATAAAGTTTCAAGTATACTAAATGTTGATAAAGATTTAGTTAAAGTAGAGTACCCAAAAGACAGATCTTTTGGTGATTTTGCAGTACCTTGTTTTCCATTTGCTAAAGAACTACATAAAAGTCCTATGGACATAGCAAATTTACTTAATGAACAATTAGATTATGATACTAATGTGGTTAATGGTTTTTTAAATATAAAAATGGATAAAAAAGCTATTACTAAAAATCTAATTACAAAGATAATTGAAGAAAAAGATAATTATGGAACTAATGAATACGGAAAAGGGAAAAATATTGTGGTTGAATATTCATCACCAAATATTGCAAAACCTTTTGGTATGGGTCATTTAAGAAGTACTGTAATAGGTCAAGCTTTATATAATATAAGTAAGAAATGTGGTTTTAACGTATCATCTATTAATTATTTAGGTGATTATGGAACTCAATTTGGTAAATTATTATATGCTTATACAACATGGGGAAATAAAGACTTAAATGGTGGAAGCATAATTGATGAGTTAAAAAGAGTATATGTTAAATTCCATGAAGAAGCAGAAAAAAATCCTGAACTAGATGAAGAAGGAAGAAAATGGTTTAAAAGACTTGAAGATAATGATGAAGAAGCTTTAAAGTACTGGAACTGGTTTAAAGATGAATCATTAAAAGAATTTCAAAAAACATATGATTTACTAAGTATTAATAGATTTGATGAATTATCAGGTGAATCTGTTTATAAAGATAAAATGCAACCAGTTATAGATGAGATGGAAGAAAAGAATTTATTATCTATAAGTGAAGGAGCAACAATAATTGATCTTGGTGACATGACACCAGCATTAATAAAAAGATCAGATGGAGCATCTTTATATATTACTCGTGATATTGCAGCATTATATGATAGAAAGAAAAGATACAATTTTGATGAAATATTATATGTTGTAGGAAACGAACAATCACTTCATTTTGAACAAGTGAAGAGAATAGTTGATAAAATGGGTTATGACTATTCTGATCAAATTAAACACATAGGATTTGGTATGTTACTTCAAGGTGGTAAAAAAATGTCTACAAGACATGGTAAGAGTGTAATCTTAAAAGATGTTTTAGATGAAGCCATAGAACTTGCTAAAACATACATTAAAGAGAAAAATCCTAATCTTGAAAATATAGACGAAGTAAGCAAAAAAATAGGAGTAGGAGCTGTAATATTTAATGATTTAAAAAATTACAGAATTAACGATATAGAATTTAATTTAGAGGATACACTAAGATTTGAAGGTAATACAGGACCTTATTTACAATACACATATGCTAGAATTTGTTCATTATTAAATAATAAACAAAATATAGAAGTTTCATATGATAATATAGACATCAATGAAGATAAATGGAATTTAGTATGGACTTTATCTAAGTATGAAGAAGTTATTATTTCTGCTAAAGAAAGTAATGATCCATCTTTAATTGCTAAATATTTACTTGACTTAGCATCAGACTTTAATAAATTCTATGCTCATGAAAAAATTATAGATAATGATATAAATTATACTGAATTTAAGTTGAAATTATCTGAAGCTGTTTCTATAGTTATTAAAGATGGTTTAGGATTACTTAATATTGGTGTAATTAAACAAATGTAGGAGGACTTAAAATGAAATTAAAAGATTATTCACGTGAAGAATTAGAAATGATGAGTTATGCAGAACTTGCATCAATCGTACTTAATGATAGTAAAAAGAAAATGAAAATAGCTGAAATATTTCAAAAAATAGCTAAAGCATTAGGACTTACAGATGCTGAATATGAAGACAGAATATCTGAATTTTTTGAAGTAGTTTCAACTAATAAATTATTCACAATATTACCTCAAGGATATTGTGATCTTAAAACAAGACATAACACAAAAGTAGTTATGGATGATGAAGATGAAGAAGTAAATTCTGAAGAGGAAATTGAAGAAGAAATCGAAGATGAAGAAGATGACGAAGATATCTTCTATGAAGATAATGAAGACGATGACATCGCTGATGATGATCTTCAAGATTTCGTAGTTATTGATGAAGACGAAGCAAACTCTTAGATATTGTTTATAACTAAAAATAAACAAAGTATAGGAGGAAATAAAAATGTTTAAAAGATTAGACGCAATTGTTGAAAAATATGAAGAACTTCAAAATGAGTTATCAACTCCAGAAGTTTTAAATGATTATAATAAGTTAAGAGAATTATCTAAAGAAAAAAGCGATTTAGAAGAAACTTATCTAAAATATCAAGAATACAAAAAATGCAAAAATGATTTAGATGAAGCAGAAGAGATGAAAAATGATCCAGAACTTGGTGAAATGGCTCAATTAGAAATAGCTGAATTAAAACCAAGAATTGATGAACTTTTATCTGAACTAGAAATTTTACTTGTTGCTAAAGATGAAAATGATGGTAAAAATGTTATCATGGAAATAAGAGGAGCAGCAGGTGGAGACGAAGCAAACATCTTTGCTGGTGATTTATTTAGAATGTATTCTTATTATGCTGAAAAACAAGGATGGAAAATTGAAATAATAAACTCCGTAGAAGGAGCTAGTGGAGGTTTTTCACAAATCGAATGCCTAATTAAAGGTGATAATGTATATTCTAAATTAAAATATGAAAGTGGTTCTCATAGAGTACAAAGAGTTCCAGCAACTGAAACTCAAGGTAGAGTACATACATCTACTGCAACAGTGCTTGTAATGCCAGAAATCGAAACAGTTAATATTGACGTTAAAGAATCTGATTTAAAAATTGATGTATATCATAGTAGTGGAGCTGGTGGACAATCAGTAAATACTTCTAACTCAGCAGTTAGAATTACACATGTTCCAACAGGTGTAGTTGTAACTTGTCAAACTGAAAGAAGTCAATTATTAAATAAAGAAAAAGCCATGAACCTACTTAAAATTAAATTAAACGATGAAATTCAACACAAGAAGGAACAAGAAGTAGGAGCAGAAAGAAAATCTAAAATCGGTACAGGTGATAGATCAGAAAAGATTAGAACATACAACTATCCACAAAATAGAGTAACAGATCATAGAATTAACTTTTCTGTTATGGAATTAGATAGAGTTATGAATGGTCACTTGGATGCTATTATTGAAGCATTAATAAATGAAGATCTAAAACTAAAATTAGCTGGTGAATCATTTGAATAATATAAATGCTTGTGATGCTGATTTAAAAGAACTTAGAAATAGTTTAAGTACAGAAGAATATAATGAAGCACTAGAAAAGATAAAAGAAGGTTATCCTATTCAATATTTAATAGGTAATGTTAACTTTTATGGAAATAAGATTCTTGTTAATGAGAATGTTCTTATTCCTAGATATGAAACTGAATTTTTAGTAGATTTAATCAAGAGTAAACTAGATAAAAACACCTCATATCATATTCTTGATATTGGAACAGGTAGTGGTTGTATATCTATATCACTATCTAAAATATTTAGTAATTCGCATGTAACAGGAATTGATATATCTAACGGTGCTATAGAAGTAGCAAATAAAAACAAAGAAATAAACAATGTTGATAATGTTACATTTATCAATAATGACTTATCAAGTATTAATTCTTTTGATGGATACGATATTATTGTAAGTAATCCACCATATGTATCTTATAATGAAGAAGTTGGAATAGAAACAAAGTATGAACCTCAAAATGCTATATTTGCTGATGACAATGGTTTATATTTCTATAAAGAAATTATAAAAAAAGCGTCATTATCAAAAGTTAAAGCTATATTTTTTGAAATAGGAGCTAATCAAAAAGAAGAAATATATAATATTAAAGATCAATATTTAAAAGAATATCATATAGAAACATTCAAAGATTTAGCAAATA
>JAILQR010000052.1 GCA_024698845.1 Bacilli bacterium
AATAATTCATCAGAATACTTAAAATATACTTATGATGATTTATCTAATGTAGAGTTAAATGCTGGAGATGAAAAAACTTTTAATTTAACTATTACATATATAAAAGAATCAAGTAATTTAACAATATCAGATCAAGCTATAAGCTTAACTTTAAGTTATGAAAAAAATGATGGTACAACAGTAACTGAAACTATAACTAATACAGATAGTACACAAAAACCAGATGTTATAGAGGAAGCTAGTATAGCAACTACATCTAATCCTAAAACAAATGATAATATTGGGTTATATATTGTTTTAGGTATAGTATCAGTTAGTGGACTAGTTATAACATTTGTAAGTAAAAAACATTTATCAAAAGCTTTAATGATAGTAGCTGTTTCAAGCTTAGTATTAATTCCGCTTAAAGCTAATGCTGATAGTGATAAATTTGAAATTGTATTTTCTACAAATAATATAAAAAATACTTATAGTGAACTTGATAAATCTATTGATGTTACTTTAATTATTGCTAAGGTTGTTTCTGGTAATGATAACTTAGCCATTGTAAACGATGAATATTATGGAGATATAATAGTAGATAATAATTATAATGAAGGAGAATATGATTATTACTATAAAGATTCATATATAGATCATATTATACCTGCAACAGATGAAGAGTATGAAGCTGTTAAAGATACTTTAACTGAAAAAAATATAATAAGTAATAATGAATCTAATGTACCAACTTATATTTGGTATGATGAAGATACATATACTTTATATTATTATTCTATTGCTAAATCTATTCATTTAAATGAGGATAGTTCATTTCTATTTGCATATTACGATTATTTAATTGATTTGGATTTAAGTAAATTTAATTCACAGAATGTAAAGAACTTAGATAACTTTATATATTATAACTCATCACTAAAAAATATTACTTTTGGAGATTATTTTGATACAAGTAATGTTACAAGCATGGTTGGAACATTTGCTTATAATTTAGCTCTTGAAAGTTTAGATATTAGATGCTTTAATACATCGAATGTTACTAATATGGATAGTTTATTTTCAGCTGATTATAATTTAACAGATCTTAAATATAATTTAGATACTAAAAATGTAACTAATATGGCTGCTATGTTTTACAATGCACGTTCTCTTGAAAGTATAGATCTATCTAACTTTAATACAAGTAAGGTAACAAATATGGATTCAATGTTCTATGGTATGAAAGCTCTTAAATCAATTGATGTAAGTACTTTTGATACAAAAAATGTTACAAATATGGGTAGTATGTTTACTAATTTAAATTCAATTGAATCAATAGATGTAAGTAACTTTGATACAAGAAGCTTAACTGAATTTAAATCAATGTTCTATGGATTAACAGGAGTAAGTACTATTGATATAAGTAATTTCGATACAAGTAAAGTTACTAATGCTTCAGGATTATTTTATGGGTGTACAAATTTAACTACAATAAACTTAGGAAAGTTTGATTCATCATCTTTAACAGATGCAAACCAAATGTTTGCTAACAATGAAAATTTAACTACTATTTATGTTTCAAGTGATTATGTACCTAAAAATGGTGAAGTAATTGGTAATTTATTTAATAAGAATACTAGTTTAAAAGGTGGAGCAAATACACCATATTCATCAACTCAACGAACTTATCAATATGCACGAATTGATGAAGGAAGTTCTAATCCTGGATACTTCACAGTAAAACAAAATTAAGACTCGAAAGAGTCTTTTTTATGTTATAATTAACTATATGTTTATATATAAAAATATTAAAATAAGTAGTAGTTTAAAGATTTGATTTTTGCAATTTAAGAGCAGATAGGAGTGTAAAAGAATGTTTTTTGATGTAATTGGTTGGATAGGTATGGTTTTAATGTTAGTTGATTATATGTTACTTTCGACTAATAAAATTGATAATGGTATTTTATATCAAGTATTAAATTTAGTTGCTGCCTTATTTATGGCAATAGGTTTATTTCCTAAAAATGCTTGGTTTTCATTTACACTGCAAGTTATATGGGGAATTATTGCGATATTAGCAGTAATTAAATTAAAAAGAAAAAATAAATAATCTATTTCTAATATAGTAGGTGTTAGGTAGTGATGGTATGAAAAATAGTAGAGTTAAAGAAGATATAATTATGGTAATCATAATATCATTAATAGGTTTTTGTATCGAAAACTTATGGATGCTTTCTCGAAACTCATTAATAGATAATCGAAATATGTATTTACCATTTTTACTGGGCTATGGTTTATTTGTTATACTTATTTATTACTTAATTGGTATACCAAATAAAATATTTAACAAATATGATTTTAGCGTTCCAACAAGCTTTTTTATATATATGGTAATATGTTTTATCCTTGTGTCTGTTGGAGAAATTATGTTAGGAACTTTTATAGAGAAGACTGGTGATTTTTATTATTGGGATTATACAAGTATACCACTTCATTTTACAAGATATTCATCTGTGCCTACATCAATTGGTTTTGCTTTAGGAATTACACTATTTATGGGTTATGTATATGTTCCATTAAAAAACAAAATTATAAAGTTATCAAAATACATTCCAACATTTTTAGTAGTTATAGCATTTATAATCCTTTTAATTGATTTTAATGTGAGCTTTAAAAACATGTATACCAATAATGGAAATAACATTATATGGACTATAGTTTTTAAAAAATAGTTTTATAGATTAGTAGG
>JAILQR010000078.1 GCA_024698845.1 Bacilli bacterium
GTGTATGAATCTACTAATATTTCTGTTCCGGATAATATTAGAGATAAAGAAACTTTAGGTATTAACACTGATAATATAATAGATTTTGATTTTATTTATTCATCACTTCCAAAAGGTTTAATTACTCAAAGAACATTTACTTTAGAGGTAAGAAAATTAATTAATCAATTATCATTTATTTATAATTTAGATAATATAAAAATGTGTGAATTAATTAGAGAGTCTATTTCATCTAAAGGTATTATTAATCAAAATGATTTAAGAAAGAATGCAAGAAGTATGTATCAAACACATAATGCGGCACTTCCTTCGCTTGTTTATAGAACTCAACCAGAGTATTTAAAAAGTCCAACAGGTGATCAATCTAAAAGAGGAAAGCTTATTTCAGTATTTGAAAATACATCACCTTATGATTTCTTAAAAAGTAAATATAATAATTCTAAACCTACAGCTAGAGATTTGAAATTATTAGAAAGCTTACTTATAGATTTAGATTTAAAACCAGCTGTTGTTAATGTGTTAGTTGATTATGTACTTAAGAAAAATAACAATAAACTTACAACAGCATTTGTTGAAACTATAGCTGGTCAGTGGAAAAGAGCTAATATTGAAACTGCCGCAGATGCTATGGCATTTGCTGAAGAAGAACATAAGAAAACAAAAAATGCTATAGCAAATAAAAAAACTACAACAACGAAGAAAAAACCTGACTGGTTTGATGAAAAATTAGAAAAGAAAGCTATTTCAAGTGACGATGAAAAAGAAATGCAAGAAATGATGGAGAAGTATAAGTAATATGGAAGAGATTAAATTAAGTAGTAAAGAAATTAATGATTCATTAAAAAAAGAATTATTATCTGCTAAAAAAGATGAAAAATTTCAAAAATTAATGGATAAATTAAAAATTAAAGATGATGTTGCTATAAAATATACATCTAAACTTCAAGATACATTATGTGAACTTGAAAACTGTCGTCATTGTAAAGGTTTATTTTGTTGTAAGAATGCTGTAGAAGGACATGTATCATATCCTTCAAAAGAAGATAATAGATTAATATTTAGTTATATTCCTTGTAAATATAAAACTAAATTAGATGAAGAACAAAATCATAAAAAGACTGGTTTATCTATTATTGAAAATGCAAGAATGAAAGATATTGATATAACAGATAAAGCAAGAAAAGAAGTTATTTGTTATCTAGATAATTTCTTTGATAATTATTCTTCATCAAAGAATAATGTAGGTTTATATTTACATGGTTCATTTGGTTCTGGTAAAGGTTTCTTAATATCTGCTTTACTTAATGAACTACATGAAAAGAAAAAGGCATCTGTATGTATGATATATTTTCCAGAAGCTTTAAGAACTCTTAAAGATGATTGGGATAATTTTGGAAGTAAGATGGAATATTTTAAAAGTGTTGATATTTTACTAATTGATGATATCGGTGCAGAAAAAGTTACTGAATGGGGAAGAGATGAAGTTCTTGGAACTATTTTACAAGCTAGAATGGATAATTCTTTAGCTACATTCTTTACATCTAATTTAGATATTAAAGAGTTAGAAAGTCATTTGGCATTATCAAATAGAAGTGATGATTTAGTTAAAGCTAGAAGGATTATTGAAAGAGTTAAGCAATTAACTAATGATTTAGAATTAATAAGTGTTAATAGAAGAGAAAAATAAGTTACTTGACAATTTTTTAAAATAGTATTAACATTTAGGTGTAAATCGATGAAGAAAGACGAGATTTATATATTTGATTTATAGAGAGTTATCGGTTGGTGGAAGATAATATGATGTATATAAGTTACTACTTTCCAAGAGGATTAATAAATCCCGGTGATTATTATTAGCCGTTATTAATAATTAAGTATAATTAAGGATGGTACCGCATAAACTATGCTCCTTGCATGGTTTATGTGGTTTTTTAATTATAAAAGAAAGGAAGAGGAAAATGATAAACATTAAAGAAGATGAAAGATTAAGTAAACTTAATCACTCATGTGCTCACTTAATGGCACAAGCTGTTAAACATTTATATCCAGACGCAAAATTCTGGGTAGGACCTGTTATTGAAGAAGGTTTCTACTATGATATTGATCTTGGAGATAAAGTATTAACTGAAGATGATATTGAAGCTATTTCAAAAGAAATGAAAAAGCTTGCTAAAGATGGTAAAAGAATTGTTAGACATGAAATATCAAAAGATGAAGCTTTAGATATGTTTAAAGATGATCCATACAAAGTAGATTTAATTTCTAGAATGGATGAAGATGACACTATAATTTCATGTTACTCACAAGGTGATTTTACTGACCTTTGCCGAGGACCACATGTTGATACTGTTAAAGAATGTAAAAACTTTAAACTTCTAAAATTTAGTGGTGCATACTGGAAAGGTGATGCAAATAATAAAATGCTTCAAAGAATCTATGGTATTTGTTTTGATAATGAAGAAGATTTAAATAAACATCTACAAGAACTTGAGGAAGCAAAAGAAAGAGATCATAGAAAACTTGGAAAAGATTTAGGAATATATATGATGTCTGATTTAGTTGGACGTGGACTTCCTATGTATTTACCAAATGGATTTATTTTATGGAGAGAACTTGAAAATTATATTGTTAATAAAGAATTAAAAAGAGGTTATAAACATGTTCAAACTCCACCACTTGGTAACGTTAATCTTTATAAAACTTCTGGACATTTAGAACATTATAAAGATGCAATGTTCCCAATTATGAAAGTAGAAGATGAAGAATATGTTTTAAGACCAATGAACTGTCCTCATCATATGGTAGTTTATGGTAATGATATTCATTCATATAGAGATCTTCCGCTAAGAATAGCAGAAGTTGCAAGAGATTGTCGTTATGAAGCATCAGGAGCTTTAAAGGGAATTGAAAGAGTTAGAACATTCTGTCAAAACGACTCACATATTTTTTGTACTTTAGAACAAGTTGAATCTGAATTTAAAAATGTAGTTGATTTAATTCTTGAATGCTATAAAGAATTAGGTATTGAAAACTATAGATTTGAACTTTCTTTAAGAGATCCTGAAGATAAAATTAAATACCACAATGATGATGAAATGTGGGATAAAGCAGAAAATATGTTAAGACAAGTTTTAAATGATCTAAAAATTGATTATGTTGAAAAGATAGGTGAAGCAGCTTTCTATGGACCTAAACTTGATGTTCAATGTAAGCCAGCTGTAGGTAATGAAATTACTGTTTCAACTTGTCAACTTGATTTCTGTTTACCAGCAAAATTTGATTTAAATTATATTGATAAAGATGGTTCTAAGAAAACTCCAGTAGTTCTTCACAGAGCTGTATTTGGTTCTATTGATAGATTCATTGCATTCTATCTAGAAGAAACTAAAGGAAACTTACCTTTATTCTTATCACCAGTTCAAGTTAAGATATTACCAGTTAATAATGAATATCATTTAGATTATGCTAAAGAAGTATTTAATAAATTAATTGATGATGATATTAGAGTTGAACTTGATGATAGAGAAGAAAAAGTAGGATATAGAATGAGAGAAGCTGTTATTCATAAAATACCTTTAATATTAGTTCTTGGACAAAAAGAAGTAGATGAAGGTTTAATTTCATATAGAAGACGTGGTTCTCAAGAAACTACTACAGTATCTTATGAAGAATTTATTAATTTAATTAAGAAAGAAATGAAAGAACATAAATAAGAACAAATGTTCTTTTTTTCTTGCAATATTACTATATTTGACTTATAATAACTAACTAATTAAACAAAGGGGTGTTTTTGTGGAAACTGTAGAAATAAACAAATATCACTTAAATAAGTTAAAACTACTTGAAACAAGTAGATTTGTTACTATGACAGAAGGTAAAATATTTTTATATCCTGAAAAAAATCAATGGGAAACTGAAATGAAAGTAATTAAATCTTTCTTCTTAACTCCATCTCAAAATAAAATAGATGTTGTATCAACACTTGATGAAAATAGATATTCACTAATGCGTTATAAAGAGTTAGTTCTTCCCGAAAAGATTATCACAAGTGGTGGTGAACCATATGGTATTACTCTTAGATTTATTGAAGGGGATAACTTTTCTGATTATTTAATGAATAAAGATATACCATATTCAGAAAAAATTAAAAGATTTAGGGAAATTGGTAACTTCTTAAGTGTAATGGGTGAATTTAGAAAGTATGATAGACCGTTATCAAATTTTTATTTAGGAGATATTCATAGTTCTAACTTCTTAGTAAGCAATGGAAAAATGAAAATAGTTGATTTAGACTCATGTACAATTGGCTTAGCTAATCCATCTATTAGTAAATATTTATCTCAAAACTTTAAGCTAGAACGATATGGATCAAAGTATAAATTCTTAGATGCAGATAAAACTTTAATGATTCCAACAGATAATACAGAACTTTATTCATATACAATGATGTTCTTATCTTATCTTGCAGGACTAAATGTATCAAAATTAAGTGAAGAAGATTATTTTTCATATATTACATATTTAAATAGCATAGGTGTAGATGATGAAATGTGTCGTATATTTAGAAGAATATATACAAATAGGGAAAATGCAGATTTCCATGAACTTTTAGATGAATCTAATGATATAACAGATAAATCATCATTTAATGAATTTGTTAGAAATAGAAAATTATATTAAAAGAACATAAATTTTTATGTTCTTTTTTCTTGTGATAATAAA
>JAILQR010000103.1 GCA_024698845.1 Bacilli bacterium
TACTATAGCTTTAACTGTTATTATTAAGTATCCCGTATTTAATGCTTTTGATGTATCAAAAAATGGACCAGATACATCACTTAATGCAATGGATAGAATATATATAAGAGGTCTTGCAGCTATGGTTTACTATGATTATAGTGATAAAGAAAAATTTGAAGAATTTGATAAAGTTATAAGTAGAAGTATTTTGGTATCATATTATAATCCATATAGTAATGATACATTTGATTTTGAACCAGCATATATAAATGCTGAAAAGAATTTTGATATTTTAAAAGATGTTTATTTTAAATATTTCTTTAATCATTTTGGGGCTGTTTTAAGAAATCAATTAGATGGTACTAATTTACTTTGGTCGTATACAACCCCATCTGATGGATTTAATTATACTTATGATTTAGGTGTATATTACTATAAAGAAAAACTAACTAAAAAAGAATTAGGTATTTCTGATAATTTTAAATATAGTATTTATAATGGTATGTATCAAAGAGGAGATAACCCAATAAATTCAACTGTAAAAGCATATAGAAGTACTACTGGTTATAGTATGTTTATAGAAAGTATTTTTTGGCGCCCTGCAATTGCATTAACAATAATGCTAATGGTATTAATATCATGGATAGATAGGAAGAAAAAACTCATCATTTCAATGGTTCCAACACTTGCTAATATATTATTCTGGTGTGGATTCTTATATCATCAAAGTTATAGATATTTATGGTTTATATATGTAAATACATTATTATATATACTTATTAATATATATGAGAACTCTATTAGAAAAGGAAAGAATAAATAATGAATATTTGTTATGTACTTACACATTTTTATCCCTTTGTTGGAGGCGGGGAACAATTCTTCCTAGACCTTATTGCGGAGACTATTAAGGATAAAAATGTACATGTGAGAGTAATCACATGTAATTCCGGCATCGAGGGTCATCATACATATAATGGAATAGATATTTATAGTTACAATTGGAAGATTAGATTTGGTCATCCAGTTGTAAAAATGAAAGATGTTGAAGAACATGTTAAATGGGCTGATATTGTTCATACAGCCATTTATACTCCTGTTAACGTTTGTATTAAACTTGGAAGAAAATATAATAAACCAGTAATTAATACAGTTTATGAAGCACTTCATAAAAAATGGTTCTGGATTGAACCTAATATAATAAAAGCGTGTGGTTTTTATAGCTACGAAAGATTTATTCTAACTAGAAAAGCAGATTACTTCCATGTAATTAGTAATGCTACTAAAGATGATTTAAAGATCGTAAACAAGAAAGCAAAAGCTAAGATGATTTATTGTATTAGTGAAATAGACTCATCTAAAGTTAAGAAAAATCATAATAAATTGTGCAAATTATTCGATATACCAAATGATTCTACAGTTTATTTAAACTATGGTAGACCTGGTAAAACCAAAGGACTATACGTTTATATTAAAGCTATAAAAAAACTTGTAGATTCTATTGATACAAAGAAACTTAAGAATGTTAAATTTTGCTTTATAATGGGCAATGATCCTATGAGCGAAAAGAAAAAATATTACAAATATATTGAAAAACATAATTTAGGTGAATATATAAAAATTGTTAATCCTGTAGATAGAGAAGGCTTAAAAACTTATATTAAAAGTGCAGACTTTATTGTTATACCTTCAATTACTGAAGGGTTTGGCTTATCTGCAATTGAAGCATGTGAATCAGGTATTCCTTTAATACATAGTTCTGGTGGATCACTTCCAGAAGTTGTATATGGTTTAACTAAACAATTTGAAAATAGAAATATTGATGATTTAAGAAATGTTTTAGAAGATTCTATTATTAATGGAACAAAAAATTTTAAATCATCTAAACAAAACGATTTTTCAAGAAAAACAATCGCAAAACAATTTAAAGATTATTATAAAGAAGTACTATCAAGTAAAAATGATTAAACTTATTTGTTTAATCATTTTTTTGTTGTATAATATTTATAAATAGATAGAACTTTTCGGAGGAGTTATATGAATAAGGTTAAAAGAGAAAGAAATTATAGTTTAGATATTGTGCGAATATTTGCATTATTTTGTGTTGTATCAGTTCATTTTTTCTTAAGAAATAATTTTTATGGTGAAATAATTCAAGGAAAGACTTTATTTGCATCTACAATTATAAGATCTTTTTTCATGATATGTGTTCCACTATTTTTAATTTTAAGTGGTTATTTAAGTAATAAAAAAGAGCCTACAAAAAGTTATTTTATTGGAATTAAAAAAGTTATAATTCAATACTTAATATGCAGTTTAATTAATTTTGCTTTTTGTTTGATTTATTTTAAAACAAAATTTAGCCTTTATAATTTATTCTTTGGTATGTTTAATTATACAAACGCGAGATATGCATGGTATGTTGAAATGTATCTTGGTTTGTATTTATTAATCCCGTTTTTAAATGTTGTATATAATAATTTAAAAACAAAAAAAGATAAGCAAACATTACTAATTGTTTTAATTATTACAACTATACTTCCATCAATAGGTTCTATATTTAATTTTAAGATGGTAAATATTTTTAGTGCCAAAGTACCATCTGAAAAATTATTGCCAACTTATTGGGTAAACTTTTACCCAATAACATACTACTTCGTAGGATGTTATTTAAACGAATTTAAAATTAATATGTCTAAAATTAAAAACGTAATATATATTATATTATCTACTTTAGTATTTGGTGTTGTATCAATACTTGTAAATTACAAAAATTTATTTTCATGGAATTTATATCAATCATATGGTTCTTTATTTG
>JAILQR010000125.1 GCA_024698845.1 Bacilli bacterium
ACTTCCAACTTTTCAGATAATTCTTTTATACTGTACTTTCTTTTATTTTGAAGTAGCTGAAGCATCATAAGCACATTAGATAATTTTGACATATTATCACCATTTAAATTATAACATAAAAATAGACTAGATATAATCTAGCCTTTTCATTTTTTTAAACATAAACAAAGATAATCAAATTACTTAGATCTTTTTAAAATTTTATCCCTACTTATTAGTCTATCAACCTCTGGTAATAATAATTCCTTAGTTTTAGAAGCACATAATTGTAAATATTCTTCAGGAATATTTTCAGCTACTGTTTTTGTGATTGCGTTTCTAATTCTAGAATATAAAATAGCATCTTTACATAAGTTATCAAAATCTTCCTTAGAATATGCACCATAATACTCTCTTATATAACTATTCCATATACCATTTAGTACACTTATTTTTGTTTGATGATATGTTTCAGCTAATTCTGGATCATTTTCAACCGTTACAGGAACAACTGCACCTTGAGCCATAACATCAAAAATTGGATGACCATAACTTAGTTCTAAAAAATCTATTAATACTAATTCATTATTATCATTTAAAATAATATTTCCTGTATGAAAATCTCCATGAAGTAAACTATTTGTATCAGGTATAGAATTAACCAATTCAATTAATTTATTAAATTCTCCATCTGAGTAGTAATTTTTGCATACATATAGTGAATGTATATATCTATCTTTTAATGACTTAATATTTAATCCAGTAGCATCAATTAAATGTATTTTTTTTAAAATATCAGTCATTTTTTTCATTAATTTTTCGGTATCATGAGGATTAGATGAAATTCTTTTTGTTAAAGAACAACCATTAATTTTTTCCATAAGAATACCTATACAATCACCAACATACACAATTTCATATGGTGCTGGGCACTTTATTCCAGCATCATATATAATTTTGTTTTTATAGAATTCTTCTGTTATTTTTTCTACATCATAGTTTTCAGGATAAACTTTAATAACTTCTCTATCATTCACCTCATAAACTATTCCTGTTGCACCCCTAGATAATTCTTTTAATTTTGACATTGAATATTTCATACTGCCCTCACTTACTGTCTTTCTTTCCCATATTTTCTTTTGAACCCTGGATTCATAGTCTCCATAAATCCATGGAACATCATCATGGTAATATGGCCTTGCATTTAAAACAGTTGTAGCACTTTCTAACTTATCAAATTGTTCTTTTAACTGATTTCCTAAATCTTCTCGATAATTAATTACATCTACATAATAATTACCTTCCTTATTCATTTGATTAGCCATATCTATTAAAGCTCTTTTTAATGTATTCCATATTTCCTCATTATTTTGAATAATAAGTTTTCTAGATTCTACTGTGTCAACATAAATACCATGAGAAGTTAAATCATAATTTACTCTCATATATCCTATTACTTGATTATCTTTACTATATACAGCACACAGGCAAACATCAGGTGATAATACCGATTCCCATAATGCAGCTTCACCTGCAAATCCTGGTCTCATACATGTACCACCACACATCATTCCAATAGTATAAAGAAGATAATCATTTGAAAATAACCATTTATATTTATAACAACTATTACTATCATCAATAACGTTTGAAGAAAAATATTTAGGTATAGCATTCTTGCCTTTTTTAAATAATTTTTGAATAGTATTAATTTCAATTTCATCTGCATCTATATATCCAGCAGCTATCATAGATTGTCTAAGCTCATCATCTTTTACTAGATCTAGCTTAGGTATTTCTAAATCTTGTTTAATAAAATCTATTGTTAAGTTATGAGGAAGATTCCTGTAGTTATTTAGAATTTTCTTTAATTCATTATCGTTGCACAGTTCAATTAAACTGTAAAGATATCTCCTAGCACTTTCCATTTTATCTTGTAGTTCTTTAGTTCTATCAATATCGTCATTTTTATTAGAATGGATATAATTATTTATATCAAAATGAATCTTATTAATTATATTTGATGCTTCTTTAATATTTAAATCATTAGATTTTGCTGCTTGAGATTCAATTTGAGCCACATAATTTTGCTTTATTAAATCAAGTTTATATGATTCAAAAACAAAATGCGTTAAAGAATAATATGCAATGCCTTTAAAATCTGGATTATCAATATTATTCATAAAAAACTTAATACATTTTTCGCCTGTTGGATCATATTTTTTTCGAATCAAAGAGTCTAAACATTGAGAATTATCATAAACGTTATTAATATCACATAAATTAGTTCCTGGTATTAATGCACCAAAAATATTATGTATCTCTAACATCGTAAAACTACTAAGAACTTTATTTATTATTGCTTCACGATTTTCTCTCGATTTATCATCAAACAAATTTAAGTGTGCTAATAGTTTTAGAAAAACAGTTTTAATTTCTGGATGTCTATCTTTATACCAATCTTGTTTTCTTAAATAAGCAATTAAACCTGATTTACTTTCATTATTCAAAAAAGTATTAACACTATTTTCTTCAAAACCTACAGCTCTAATGGCACTTAAACAAGGAATTCGCATTTTTTGTTTTCTATTTGATAATTTCTTTGTTGTTTCTATCCATTTAAAAATAGCATTTAAATCGAATGTCTCTCCCTGATCTAATTCATACTTTTTTTCTTCAACAACTATATAGCATTTTCCATTTTCATTAATTAATTTCTTATGTTTTTTTACATCATTCATCAATACCCCACCTATCATAGCAATTAAAGTTTAAAAAAAAGACTAAATAGAAAAAATCTAGTCTTTCTTAATAACTATTTAAATTTTTTTTGATTGAAGGAATAACTTTAATATTTTTCATAGTAAACCTCTTTTCTAAAAAGAATTATAAAAGAAATTATATGAAAATAGAAATCGAAAAAAATTATAAAAGGTATAACAAAATGTTATACCTTTATATTTATATAGATAAAATTCTTGTTAATTTATTTAAAAAACATCTACTAAATTATAATATAAAAAAACTAGGTTGTATGAAGTTACCTAGTTTTTTTGATTTAATTGTAATTATTTATTGTTCTTAAGGGCTATTGCAGCTTGTGACCCATAAACTAGCGGAAAACTTATTAGAACGATATGTCGTTCTATTTATGACTAAAATGACTTGTATAAATATATAATCCTATATATTTTCTAATTTTGCTTTTATATAATCATCTAAAAGTTCTGAATCTTTTGTAACCCATTTATAATCGCAGTGCTCATCACTTAATATAATGTCAATATCCGGTTTATTAACATTTACGATAAAATCTATTTCTATATTATGGATTTGTTTATTGTTCTTATTTTTTATTTCATCACAATAATGAGTTATAATTGGGTGAAAATCCAAATCAAATCCAATTTCCTCATATAATTCCCTTTTTAATCCTTCTTTTATTGTTTCCCCATTTTCTAAATGACCTCCTGGAAATTCCCATGCCCCTGGATATAAATCATCATTTTCATTTCTTTTAACTATCAATAACTCA
>JAILQR010000051.1 GCA_024698845.1 Bacilli bacterium
GTTATAAGTGATCCTATAATTATTTTCTTTTTCATTATTACCACCATAAATATAATATCATATAAGAAAATAAAAAAACATCGCTACTTGTTTTTGTAGCGACGTACCTCAACATAATTTGACGGTAAGTGTTCTGGTTCACTTACTCCTTCGTGCAATCTATATGGATCCATAATAGCTTCCTTTATTAATTTATTTTCATCAAATATTAATGTAACTACTAAAAAGCCATTATAAAATACTAATCCATTATTACTTTTATGTTCTAATCCAGATAATGTTGGAATTACTTCTAAGTGATAACCAAATCTGTCTTCTGTATTAGCTATGTGTGAATGTCCACCAAATATTAATTGGTTTTCATATTTGAATTCTATCTTTTTACATTCAGTGGTAAACTCTGAATGATTCTTGTGAACAAGTCTAATAAAGTCATTATTTATTTGAAATTTAGTATCTTCAATACCACATGGAAGTATTCCTGTTTTTCTGTAAATAGCTTCATAATCCTTTAAAAAGTCTCTAGAAATACCATTTAATGTAAAGATATCATGATTACCATAAAGTAAAAATGTTGATACTTGTGGGTTAACCATTAATGTTGTATTTAAATATCTTAATTCATTTTCTAAGCTTGGTTGGTATCTTAATTTTCCTGGATATGTTTTTGCTGTATGATATGGATAACCTTCAATGTAGTCTCCTAAATTTATTTCATATTTTATATTATTTTTAATTTCAAATTCATTTTTAGCATCTTCAAATTTTGGTTTATCATACGCACTACCCTTGTGATAGTCTGAGTTAATTAATATTTTAAGGGGATAGCCATTATTTTCTATTTTTTGAATATAGTTATTTTCTTCTACATATCTTTCTGAACTGCACAAAAAAACGTCATTGTTTTTTTCACACTGAAAAGTGCGAAATCCACTTTGACGTAGTTTAATTAGGATATCAGTTAGTTCTTCTGCAGATAAATGAGTTCTTTCCATAATCTCTTCAAAAGAACAAAAAGATCTTGCATCTGAGATTATTTTTTTTACTTCTGATTTTTGTACACTTTGAACTTCGATATCTGCCATTATACCCTCCATGAATGTAATACTATAACTATATAAAGAGTATAGCATAAAAATGGCGCTTGTTAAACACTTTTTTAGTCTTTTATTAAACTTAAACCTACTCTCTCTTTTTCTTTATCTATATCAGATACGTACACTGTAACTATATCTCCAACTTTTAATAGTTCACTTGGGTGAGATACATATTCTTTACTCATTTTAGATATATGAACTAAAGCATCATCATGTAATCCAATATCTATAAATGCACCAAATGGAAGAACGTTTCTAACAGTTCCCTCTAGTTCCATCCCTTCTTCTAGATCATCTATAGTTAATATATCACTTTTTAGCGCTACTTTCTTAATTTCGCTACGTGGATCTATAATACCGTTTATTAAATTATCCTTAATCATAATTAATTTATCCATTGAAATATTATATTTATCAGCAATCTCTTTATCATTTATTTTATCTAGTATTTCTTTTCCTTGTTTTTTACCTATTAGAGATAAATCAAAATTTATATCTTTAATTATTTTATAAACTAAATCATAATCTTCAGGATGGATATTTGTTTTATCAAGTGGATTTAATCCATCAGAGATACGAAGGAATCCTGCACATTGTTCAAATGTATGTTCTGAAATACCTTTAATTTTTTCTAATTCTTTTCTTTCAGAAATTTTTCCATGTTTTAATCTATAATCTAGAATTAATTTAATAGATTTTTTATCCAAACCTGAAACATGTTGTAATAAGCTTTCACTGGCGCTATTTAAGTTAACACCAACTCTGTTAACTATTTTACTAACTACGAATGATAACTCTGAATCTAATTCTTTTTCTTTTAAGTCATGTTGATATAAACCAATACCAATAGACTTTGGATCAATTTTTACGAGTTCAGATAAAGCATCTTGTAACCTTCTTGCAATAGATACAGCACTTCTTTGTTCAACTGAATAATCTGGGAATTCTTTTTTTGCAAGTGGGCTTGCTGAATATACAGACGCTCCTGCTTCACTAACTAACACAAATTTAACATCAAGATTATTTTTATGGATCACTTCAGATACAAAGCTTTCACTTTCCCTTGATGCTGTGCCATTACCAATTGCGATAACCTTTACATCAAATTCATTTATTAAACTAAGTAAAGTTTTCTCTGCTCCTTCTTTATCATTTTTTGGTTCATGTGGATAAATTACACCTATTTTTAATACATCACCAGTTTTATTAACTACTGCAAGTTTGCAGCCTGTTCTAAACGCTGGGTCAAAACCTAATACAACAGATGGAGTTATTGGAGGAGTTAGTAATAAGTTTTCTAAATTGGTTCCAAATTCACTTATTCCATCTTCACTGGCTTTATCAAAAAGTTCAGCCTTAATAATTCTTTCAATACTTGGGAACATCAATCTTTTATAAGCATCTTCTATAAATAATTCATAATCTTTTCTAAGTGGGAATTCTTTATTACCTAATATCTTTGATTTTAGATAATCTACCATTCTATTGTGATCATTTTCAATTGAATACGAAATAATCTTTTCTTTTGTTGCTCTTGATATCGCCAGTACTTGATAACTTTTGATTTTTGAAACTTTTTCCTTAAAGTCATAATAAATTTCATATAATTTATTTTCATCTTCACTATTTTTCTTTTTCTTAGATACAACAAAGCTAAACTTTCTTGTATTTTCTGTAATGTAATCTCTATACTTAATTTCTGAATTTATTCTATCAGCAATAATATAACCTGCATTAGTAATTGCATCATCTACAGTTTTAACTTGATCAGTTAAAAAAGGCTTTGCAAGAACATCTCTTGATTCTCTAGGAAATTTCATAATTAAATCTGCAAGAGGTTCTAAACCTAACTTCTTAGCTTCTGTTCCTTTAGTCTTTCTTTCCTCTTTAAATGGTTCATAAATATTATCTACTTCAACAATTTTTTCACAAGCGTTGATAGCATTTTTTATTTCATCAGTAAGCATCTTTTTTTCAGCAATCAAGTTTATTACTGTTTCTTTTCTTTCTGCTAAATTAATTTGATAATTATATGCTTCTTCGATTACTCTTATTTGATCTTCATTTAAGTTACCTGTTGCTTCTTTTCTATATCTTGCTATAAAAGGTATAGTTGCTCCATCACCTAATAAAGAAATAACTGCTGATATTTGACTTCCTTTTATATTTAAAATATTACTTACTTTATTAATTATAACATCGTTCATTTTTACATCCTCTTTCATTATGACTTAATTATTATATCATTTTAGAATAAAAAAAATAATGTAGTATACATTATTTTTATAGTTCTATTCCTCTAACAATTGATAGTAGTTCAATTGGAGTATAAGATTCATCTGCTCTTTCATTATATGTTACTTCGTATTTTAAAACTAAACCATCGTTAAGTTTTAAAATATATAATTCAGAATCTAAATCATCCAATTTATATTTAAACAACACGGTATCATAACCACCAAATTCTTCTTTAGAGTTAGACACTTCAATTGCTCCTTTTGATTCCAATTCTTCTCTTGTGGCTTCAATATTTTTTAAATACTTAGAATAAGGTTCATAATTAATAGATAGTATTGCAGTATAACTTTGTGAAATAATTATGTCTTGTTCTTCAGATGTTTCAAGTGTTAACCCATCAGGTACATTTATCTTAAATCCATTTATATTTTTAGATTTAACCTTTTTTTCTATTTCTATTACGTTTCCATTTATATCTTTTTGAACTGTTGATTGATCAAGTAGATCAATAAAATTATTTTGGTATGCTATCTTATCATTATAATTAAATCCAAGAACATGACATTTTTTAATTATGATATTTCCATTTTTTTCAATATCATTTACTTCACATGATACCTTACTATTTTTTATATCTCCTTGGATTTCATCATAAGTTGGTATCTTATTATGATTATAAAAATACCTTATTGAAAGATTAGATAATTCTTCACCATACTCTCCAAGATAGTCATAATATTCGGATTCCGATATGTCTTTAGAATTAAGTTTATTATAGATTTTACTTGATATAAGTCCTCTTCTATTATATAGAAGAACGTATAGAGTTCCTGATACTATTATTAATAGGAATGTTATAAATAATATATTACTTCGTTTTTTTAAATTGTTGTTAAATGTATTTAATCCCATAATATCTATTCCTCTTTTATTCTTATACCATAACTAATATCTATTATACCAAGAAAGTAAATATTATGCCATTAATATTTTTACTATTCAGTGTATGTTTTATTAATATCACTTATGTATAATGAGTAACTACTTACTCCTCTATATTCTTTAGTTTCTTCATCAAAATCATCTTCATCGTAAGTAAATACAGTTAATTTTATTTTGGATGTAATATCATTAAATTTTGAACCTGCAGTCAATTTAATAGAAGTTATTTCAGTTTCATCATTATATTCATTTTCTTCTATGTGAGAATAAAATGAATCATTTCTATGTTTATATGAATCATATAAATATACTTCTATGTAATCATAGTTAGTTTGTGTAGTTGAAGGATTAAAAATATTTTGAGAAATTTTAGTTCCATCATTTAATGTATAAGATAAATTAAATCCCACTTTATATTTTCTTTCTGGGTTAAGTTCAGCAAAAGTATTGTGATAGTATTCTCCAAACTTTGCTCCTTGATATGTTAAGGTCTCTTCATTAGAAAAGAATACTTGATATGTAGTTATATCTTTTTTTATATTAATAGCTCCATTAAAGTCTTTTTGAAGCGTTAATACATTATTACTACGATCATATAAAGCAACTTTAATTTGATTATCATCAATATATTCAGGTACTTTTGGTTCTTCTTTTTCTTCTATTTTTTTTACATTTGTTTTTTGCTCAACTGGTTCATTTTTTTCAGCTTCTTTTTTAAATGAACATCCACAACATAAAAAAAGAACTAGTGACACTGTTAATATTTTTTTCATTTATTTCGCCTACCTTACTAGTACATAAATTATTACATAATAAATAAAAAAAGACAAGTTTACAACTTGTCTTTTATACCACTAATTATTCAATAGTGATTTTAATTTTTTTAACAATGTCATTGTAAATTTTTGGAACTGCAAATTTAACAATAGCAGCAGCAAAAATTACGAAAAGAATGAAAATTCTAACTGTTGGATTAACACCGTCAGCAGCAATACTTCCGATGATTCCGAATAGAAGTGCTAATTCAAATAAACCATAGTATACTAAACCAGCTAATCTATAGAATCCAAAAGAGAATTTTTTAAGTCCAGGAACAACTTTTTCCATGTTTACAATTTGGCAAAGGATATAAAGGATACCAACAACCATAGTAATGATAGCGATAACTTTAGCAATTCCTAAGCAAGTTTGTGCATCTCCAGCATTTTCGAAGAATGCAGTTGTAGGGAATGTAAGAACACCCATTAAATCAATTTTGTACCAACATACAAATAATAGTAAGAATGATACAATTCCGAAAACTAATGAGAATAATCTTTCTTTCTTAATTACGATTCCTTTTGAACTTTTTTCTTTTTCAGCCATAAACTACTCCTCCAATTCACTTTAATATATAAATATTATACTTATTTATTAACACAAATGTCAATCACTAATAAGTTAAATAAACCATTTGTATACTATATTATATTATAAGGAAAGAGATTTATTAATTAACTGAAATATCTCCTGAAGTTGCTTTGATTTTTAATTCATGTTCAGCTTTTCTATTTGAGTTATTAATATCAATATCTCCTGATGTAACTTTAGCATTAATATAAGCATCTGATGTTTCTTTAATTACTACGTCACCACTTGTTATTTTTATGTATGAATCTTTATTAATATTGAATTTATCAATTTTTATATCACCACTTGTTGCCTTAATATGTGCATAATTATTAATATTATTAATTTTTACATCTCCGCTTGTTAAACGAATTGTTGCATCTTTTATGGAATTAATTTCAAGATCTCCACTAGTAAATTTTGCTTTTAACTTTGCATTTGGATAAGATGCTGCTTTTAAATCACCACTTGTTAATTTTACATCAAATGATCCTGCATATTCTTTTGGTAGATAAATTTCCATTCTTTTGTTTCCTTTTATAAAACAGAAGAAACAGAAATTGAATCTATTCTTTCCCTTAATAGATACATTTAATTCATTATCCTTAACTTCGTTTACAACTTTATCATCATCTGTTGCATATACTTTAACTTTTACTTTCTCATCATCAGAATGCATTATTTTAATATCTGATGAAGTTGTAGAAATATTTATTTTGTTAAATTCTGATAATGAGTATTCATTTTCAGACATGAGTTTTACTTTTTTATTCCCACCATTATTTGTTAAACCATGAACAAGTACTCCTAGAAAGAATAAAATAAGTAGTGATAGAAGAACTATTAATATAACGCTTGATTTTCTATTACTCATTAATTATCATCTCCATCTTCTTCATCCTTAAAATCAAATACAACATGAATAATTTCGCATACTAGTGCATATACAATCCATAATATCCAAGTTATATGCCAAGCTCCTGTTAAGAAGCTTAATGATAAGTATATTATTAATGTTGATATTGCAGCTATATCTTCTATTCTTTTAATTTGTTTGTTTTTCTTTTTCTTTTTAACAACCTCATCATTTTTTACTTTTGGTAAAATTGATAAATTATATATTATGTTAGTAACACCAAGTGTTCCTATAATAAAGAAACCACTAACAATGATAGAGTCTGGAGCATTAAATGAATCCATAACTACAACCCATATTAATGCAAGGACGAATAAGAACAAACTAACACATATTGTTTTAGCTCTCTTTCTTTTTACATATTCATCATTAATATATGTATCTCCTTTTAAATTGTCTTTTACTTGTTCATCACCTCTTAATAACATATCAGTTGATATTTCATATAATTCACATAAAGGAATCAACTTATCAACATCTGGAAGTGATTGATCTAGTTCCCATTTAGAAACAGTTTGTCTTGTAACATTAATCTTTTCAGCTACCTCTTCTTGTGATAGATTTTTATCCTTTCTTAGTTTTGTTAATCTTTGACCTAATGTCATATTTTTTCTCCTTTCATGCTACCAATATACAAAAAAAGTTGGTTGCGCACTACCAATTTTACTTGGAAATTTAGCAACCAACGTTAACATTTTAGTTATTTTCCCCACAATTATCGTAGTAAGCGTTTGTAAATTGATAAGATATGTCATCATTCTTTAACGTGTTATGATTTATTTCTACACCATTTAAAACATAACTTCCATTAGTGTACCACACTGTTATATTTTTATCTGTATCTATATATGCACTACCACTTTTGGTAGGATCGTTATAAATTCTAGATAACGGAATACAAGTATCAGCATAAACTGGATTAGCATTTATGTATGTTATAATTTTATTTTTTAAATCATTAACATTCGTTTGAAAAGTATAATATTGATCATCTAATGTTTCAGTACTTTTCTTTAATGGATTTTCTGGATTGATATCTTTTTCTTTAGTTTCTGTAGTTTGTGTTGTTTTGGTTGAAGATGCTTTTTCATCTTTCTTAGATGCATTATTTAATGCTAGTGCACATATTGAAAGAAAGATATCAATACAAACAACTATAACAATAACTCTAATATTTCTTTTTATCATATCCATAAATATCAACTCCTATTTATCATATACATTATAACATATATATTTATATATCTTATAAAATTTATTTTATATTTTCACACTTAATGTACTCGTAATTTCCTTTATTGTTTTCATAAATACATTCACACATTTCAGTTTTACAGTAGTTAGGACACACTGCTTGTTCACATTTTAATTTTCTAAGTTCATCGGTTCCATTAAATCTTTTTTTTGCTTGCTCTTCTTGGTAATGTTTTGGTTGTTTCGTTTTATTGTTATTATCAAATAATAATATCAAGCAAGGAGCTAAAATTATATAAAATACAACAGCATATATTAAAGTTCTTAATGAACCTAATATTCTTCTTTTTTCACTTTAAGTTGCAATTAATATTTTCATTTTACTTCACCGTTATATTAATTATAGCATATGTGTTAGAAAATCTTTTGTACATTCTTTATATAATCAACTATTATATTTGACGTTTTAGATGTCTCTAATAATTCTTTTGTAGATTTAATATCATCTGTAACAATATTATCAACACCATAATCAATCATCTTCTCAACACTTGATGAACTATTAATAGTCCATGCGTAGATTTCTTGATTATTTTTATGAACTTTATTAACCAAAGATTTTGAAATATTTGTTGCTTCAATACTATAACCATCCACGTCACTTAGTTTAGTTATATCACCAATTGCGATACTCATAACATATATAGTTTTTATATTCTTATTAATTTTTTTAACATTCTTTAAAGATTTATAATTACCAGATGTAATAACACATTTATTTTCAAAATTATATTCTTCAATAATATCTATTACATTCTTTTCATAATGTTTTTCATAACCTGTTGGTTTTAATTCAATATTAAGCTTAATATTATTTTTGGATGCCCACTTAATTACTTCCTCCAATGTTGGAACTTGCTCACCTTTATATTTACTTGAGAAGAATGAACCAACATCTAATTTGCTAACTTCTTCATATGTCATTTCCCAAACATTTTTATTTACGCTAGCAGTTCTTTTAAAATTACTATCATGGCTTACAACAATAACATTATCCTTTGTAGATTGAACATCAAGTTCTACCCATGTAGCTCCAAGTTTTTTTGCACCTTTAAATGCCGACATAGTGTTTTCAGGATAATTTTTAGAAGCACCTCTATGAGCCGTTATTTCTATATCTCTAAAATGATTTAATTTTAAATTAAACTTTCCTTTACTAATCCCATACGTATAGAAAGTACCTGAAGATATTAATAAAATTATTATT
>JAILQR010000088.1 GCA_024698845.1 Bacilli bacterium
TATTTAAATCTTCATAGTAAAATGCTACTTTATTACCTTTTATTGTTTCATCTAAACATAAATTATATACTTCTCTTAATTTTCTTTTTATTTCATCATTTTCAATATTTTCAAAATGATTAGTAGTCAACCTAAATTCCATATTATCCTACTTTCCTAAACAAAATCTTTTAAACATTTCATCTAATAATTCTTCTTCATAAGTTGAACCATTGATTTTTCCTAGTTCTTCCCATATTCCTTTTATATCTAGTTCAATCATATCAATAGGAAGATTATTTTTTAGTGATACTTCTACATCCTCTACTTTGTTTAAACAATTTTTTAAAATACTTATACTTCTTGCATTATTTAAATAAGTAGGATCATTAGTTTTTAGTTCTTCTAATTTAAATAACTCAGATATTTTATTTCTTAAGTTATCAACACCTTCATTATTTAATAAACTGATTTTAACTAACCTACTCTCATCTATATCAAGTTCATCTATATTAATTTTTGATTCTAAATCCATCTTGTTAATAATTACAATATATTGCTTATTATCTAATTTTTTAACTAATTCTTTAATATCTTCAGATATCTCTTCATTATTATTAATCATAAATAATACTAAATCTGATTCATCAATCATCTTAATACTTTTTTCAACACCTATAGCTTCTACCTTATCTGAAGTTTTCCTAATACCTGCTGTATCAATAATATTTAAAATGATACCATTAACTATTATTTGTCCTTCTACTATATCCCTTGTAGTACCAGGTATATCTGTAACTATCGCTTTTTCTTCTTCTAATAAAGCATTAAGCAAACTACTCTTTCCAACATTAGGTCTACCAATAATTGATGTTTTTATACCATTTTTAATTAATTTTCCATTTTCGGATTCGTTTATAATTTTAACTATTTTATTTTTTAAATTTTGTAATTTAGGAATTAGTAAATCATTTGTAATAATATCAACATCATCATATTCAGGATAATCAATATTAACATTAATATTTGATATTATTTGTACCATATCACTTCTTAATTCATTAACTAATGATGATACTTTACCTGTAATTTGATTTGAAGCCATTTTTCTTTGAATTTCAGTTTTTGAATTGATCATATCCATTATAGCTTCAGCCTCAAGCAAGTCTATTCTTCCATTTAAGAATGCTCTTTTTGTAAATTCTCCAGGTTCTGCTAATCTACATCCATTTTCAAGTAATATTTCTAATACTTTATTTGTAGGTGCAATTCCACCATGAGTATTTATTTCTACTACATCTTCTTTAGTGAATGTTTTAGGCGCTTTCATTATAGATACTAATACTTCATCTATTTTTTCACCTTTATATTCAATAAATCCATAGTTTATAGTATGAGATTCTACCTTATTTAGATCCTTACCTTTAAATAGTTTACTAACAATACTAATAGCATCAGGTCCACTAATTCTAATTACAGATATAGCACCTACTCCCTGAGCTGTTGATATTGCGCATATTGTATCTTCCATAAATTCACCTTCTTAATATAAAAAGATATTTCCTGGGAAATATCTTATTTTACGTATTTAATTACCAAATGACGATTTGGTTCTTCACCGATACTTTCGGTTTTAACACCTCTAAAATCTGATAATTTATTATGAACAATTCTTCTTTCATAAGCATTCATTGAATCCATATGAACGTCAGTTTTTGTTCTAACACAATCTTTTGCAAGATTAATAGCAAGTCTTTCAAGTCTTTTAACTTGTTTTTCTTTGTAACCTTCTACATCAAGCATAACTCTAATGTGTTTAGAAGTTTCCTTATTTACAACTTGCATTAAAATACATTCTAGAGCTTTTAATGTTTGACCATTTCTACCTATTAAAATAGGATTGTTATCAGAAATCATTTTTATTTCAATATTTTTTTCTCTTACTTTTGATTCAAAATTAACTTCTATTCCCATATCGCTAGTTAATTTTTTTAAGTAATCTTTTAAATATGAACATATATCACTTAATGTATAAACATATAAGTTAAATGATCCTGCTTTAAATAGTTTTCCTTTTGTTTCATCATATTTATAAACAAAATCTTCATCTTTAAGATTTAATTTTTCTTTTGCATCATTTAATGCTTCTTCTAATGTTTTTGCTGTAAATAATTCGTACTTCATCTTAATTACCTCTTCTTTTTTCTGTTTTTTCCTTTATTGATAATTTTTTCTTTTCTTCCTTATTATTCTTTTTCTTTTTTCCATCATTTTTCATTGATTTATCAATAATATAGTTTTGAACTACAATAAATGCATTTGTTATTATCCAATATAAAGCAATTGCTGTTGGTAAACTAAATGATGCTACAAAAATCATTACTAACATAATAATTAACATTGATTTTCCTTGTTGTGGTTGTCCAGCTGTTGCTGTTTGAGATAATGTCTTTTTAAATGAATAATAAGTTGTTAACATAACTAAGACAATTAATATTAAATAGAAATAATTTCCTTTTGATATACCAGTTGTTGGTGTCATTCCTAAAGATAAACCTAAGAACTTACCTTCAAATATTGCTGGTACTCTATTGATAGCTTGTAAGAAACCGAAGAATAATGGTAATTGTATAAATGCTAGTAAACATCCAGATACTGGATTAATACCATATTTTTTATAAATCATCATTGTTTCTTGACTCTTTTGCATCATAGATTCAGAATCAGTTTTTCCTTGATATTTAACTTCAAGTCTTTTAATTTCTGGTGCTGCTTTTTGCATATTTTGTGATTGTAATTGACTTTTCTTTGAGAATGGTAAAAGTAATAATCTAATTAATACACCAACAATCATTACAGATAAACCAAAATTATTAATAGCATATCCTAATTTAATAATTATAAAGGCTAAAGGTTTTACAAATAAGAATTCCCAAATTCCTGAACTTTTATTTGATGTAATTTTAAAGTTTTTACATTCAGGAAGTTTTTTCATTGAAACTTTTAATTGTTTATCATATTTTGTGTATAACTTGATTAAATCTTTTTTAGTTGGCTTACATAAAATATTATTTTGTAATGTTTGTCCTGTTGGTTTATAAATTTCAACTTGTTTTTTATCATTTTTTATTGTTGATCCACAGCCTGTTAATACTAATACTGCAAATACTACTAGAATTGTTTTAAATTTTTTCATTGTTTTGTACCTTTCCTAGAATATTTAAAATATCTTCATTCCATTTTGAATGTGGATAACTTAAACAATCTCTCTTTAACATTATAATATATTTATATTTGTTTGAAAATAAATTTTGGTTATCATGAACTAACATTCTAATTTTTCTTTTTATCTTATTTCTTTGTACGGCATTACCATTTTTCTTACCAACTGCAAATCCAAAATATTTCTTACCATCTTCTGAAGGATAATAGTAAATACTTATTATATTACCTTTAATTCTTTTACCATTGTTGATAATTAAATTAAATTCATCTGCTTTCCTTATTATATAGGACTTATTCATATTATCCCTCCTTTTTATAATTTTGAATTTTAAAAAAACCACATTATGTGGTTATTTAGTTAATCTCTTACGTCCTTTTGCACGACGTCTGTTAATAATTTTTGATTCTACTCTTGCAAAAAAACCATGTTTTTTCTTCATTTTTCTATTATTTGGTTGATATGTACATCCCATAGCTTTCATAATTCCACCTCCAAAACTAACTAAGCGTGTTTATTATAATATTATCAACAGAATAAAGTCAAGGAAAATCGGTACTTTTTTAAGTTATTCACATAAATTCTTGATAATTAATTTTTCACATTGTGGATTGTTAATAAACAAATTAAAAATTGTGGATAGTGTTGATAACTTAAATAAACCCTTGAATATCAAGAAAATAAATGTGAACAACTATTGTTTATAACTATTTTTAGCCATTTTTGTGTTTATTTTTATCCACAATTGATTTAAAATATTCTTAATTGCTATAGTTAGCGGGGTGATATGGTTGAAAGTTGATCAAATATGGAGCAGTTTTTTAAACGAAGTATCTAAACAATTAGCTCCAACTTCATACAACATTTGGTTTAGCAAATTAGAACTTGTTAGTATGGATAAAGATAGAATTATAATTCAAGTTCCAATGGCAACTCATAAAACCACATTATCTAACGCTTATTATCAAATAATAAAAAACGTATTCTTATCACTAACTGGTATAGATTATGAAGATAGAATATCTTTTATTCTTGAAGAAGAAAATAACTTTATAGACAAAATAAATAATGAAATAGAAGAACAACTTGATTGGAACTCAAATCTTAATCCTAATTTAACATTTGATAATTTTGTTGTAGGTGCTTCTAATAAATTAGCGTTTGTTGCTGCAAATACTGTAGCTCAGTCACCTGGAACTATGCATAATCCACTTTTTATATATGGAAAGAGTGGTTTAGGAAAAACTCACTTAATGCATGCTGTTGGTAATTATATAATGAGTAATAGTAATAAAAAAGTATTATATGTATCCAGTGATGAATTTATGAATGATTTTACTGGAATAGCAGATATATCTAAAAATGTTAATACTATTGATTATGCAAATCAATTTAAAAGTAAATATAGAAATGTGGACGTGTTGATAATTGATGATATTCAATTTCTAGTTGGAGCAGAGAAGACTCAACAAGAATTTTTTAATACATTTAATTATCTACATAAAACTAATAAACAAATTATAATTTCTTCTGATAGATCACCAGATGACCTTAAAAAATTAGAAGAAAGACTAAGATCAAGATTTATGTGGGGATTACCTGTTGATATTTATCCACCAGATTTTGACTTAAGATGTAGAATTATCAAAGAAAAACTTAAAAATACATCAATTAAAGAAAAAATAGATGACGAAGTTATAGAATACATAGCAAATTCTTGTCAAAATGATGTTAGACATATAGAAGGATCTATCAATAGATTGTTAGCTTACACAGCAATGATAGTTCCAAATAGAATAGATTTAGAATTTGCTGTAGAAGCTTTAAAAGATTTTGTTAATAAAAATGTATATATAGAAAGTAATATATCTAAGATACAAAAAGCTGTTGCAGATTATTATCATATATCTGTTGATGACTTAAAAGGAAAAAAAAGAAACAATAAAGTTGTTATACCAAGACAAATAGCAATGTATATATGTAGAATGGAAACTAACGATACTTTTCCAAAAATAGGACTTGAATTCGGTGGTCGAGACCATTCAACAGTTATATTTGCTTGTGATAAGATAGAAAAAGAATTAAGAACAAATGGGGAACTTGCGGATACTATAAATAAAATTAAATCACAGTTATAAACTTTAATAATTGTTAATAAACTAGAAGTTATTAACTTCAACTTTTTCCTAAATTACATACAAAAACAGAGTTATTAACATTATTAACTTTATTATTAAAATAATTAATTAAAAATAATAAAAAAGAAAGAAGGATTTAAAAATGAAATTTACAATAGAAAAAAGTATTATTTTAGAAGCATTAAACAATGTT
>JAILQR010000094.1 GCA_024698845.1 Bacilli bacterium
AACATTGGTCTCATAGGTCTATCAATCATACGTGCAGCAAGTGTTGCAGCATCTGTTGGACGACCTTCTCTTTTAATAAATCCTCCAGGAATTTTTCCTACAGAATATAATTTTTCTTGATATAAAACCATTAGTGGGAAAAAGTCTGATAATACATTTGCATTTGGAGATACAACTGCTGTTGATAAAACAACAGTATCACCATATCTAACTAATACAGCACCATGGGCTTGTTTAGCAACTTGACCATTTTCAACAATTAGTTCTTTACCAAAAAAATCCATTTTAAATACTTTTTTTGCCATAATCTCTACTTCCTTCTTTACTTCTTTTTATAAAAAAAGACACTAAAAAGTTTTTAGTGCCTATTTTCTTAAATTTAATCTTTTAATTACATCTCTATATGCAACTACATCATTATCTTTTAAATAAGCTAGTAATTTTCTTCTTTTACCAACTTTCATTAAAAGTCCACGTTTAGAATGGAAATCATGAATGTGAGTTTTAAGATGTTCTGTTAAATCATTGATTTCTGCTGTAAGGATTGCGATTTGTACTTGTGCACTTCCGCAGTCTTTATCATTAATTCTGAAATCTTTAATGATTTTTTCTTTTTGTTCTTTTGTAACAGCCATTTTTATTTCCTCCTTTTTTTATATTTAATCGGTTTAGATCTAGTATAAATGCATGGAGATGCGTTTAAACCAAATTTAAACTTCGTTCTTATTATATGATACTAATACCTAAAAATCAATTATTATTTTCAATTTACGTACATTTTATTTACTCTTGCAGTTCCATGACCCATTTGTGATGGTGTAACTGACTTATCATATACGTAATCATCGAGGTTAGTATTAATACTATATCGTTCTTTAAGATAGTTTACCATTGATATATATGTATCTTTTGCATTTTCATAGTCTCTTTTTACAACATATCTAGATGCAGGAACAAGATAATTTGTGTATAACTCTACACTTAGAGCTACTCTTTGTTCATCAAAACAAATATAATTTGCTATTTCCGGTCCTATAACATCATACATTTTTAAAAGTCTTATCCCTTCATCAGTACTAGATAAAATATCATTTCTAAATCTTCTTAAAATATTTAACACTTCACTATCGTCACCCTTATTTAATATATTAACTACAACTGTAGTAATAAAACATGGGGTAAAAATATTTGTAGTTTTATAACTTATATCATACTTATTGCAAACTTGAACATGTTGATTACATTTTTTTCCGTCTGTTAGTTTTACTTTATTTCTTGTTAAATAACATTTAAATTCATTTGAACCGTTTTTCTTTGGTTCACATGTTCTTAAATGGTAACAATTACCACAATGTTGTCCCATATATACTTCATCCCTTCTGTAGTTTTAATTAGTAAAACATTACAAGTCTTCCCTCATTGTATTCAAATTTATATATAGCGATATTATTATTTTTATAACTTAAATTATAATAGCCATCTTCAAGTTTAAGTTTTAATTTATTTCCATTAGATACTAACCTATATAAATTATCATCTAAAATGTAATTTGATATATCAAGAACATCAAATGCATTTAGAAGATCTGTATCTTCATTTATATCTTCTAATAAAATAGAATCCTTTATATCAAATTTCCCTTGTTTAGTTCTTTGTAAAGAATTCATAGTTCCATAAACATTTAACATGGCACATATATCTTCAATTAATGATCTAATATAAGTTCCTTTAGAAACTTTTGTTTTAAACTTAATAACGTCGTTATAAAACTCTAATAATTCTAAGCTATATACATTTACATTTCTCGATGGTAATTTTACATCAATATTTTCTCTTGCATATTCATACAACTTTTTACCATTTATTTTCACAGCAGAAAATTTTGGAACAGTTTGCTTATATTCTTTTGGAAAAGAATTAAATACATTTAATATATCTTCTTTGCTTATTGAATAATTATTACTCTTGTTTATAACATTACCTGTTATATCACCAGTATCAGTCATTATTCCCAATTTTATTTCTGCAATATATTCTTTATCTAAACTTGTTAAATGATTAACAAGTTTAGTATAAGAACCTATTGTAACAACAAGTACACCAGTTGCAATTGGGTCAAGTGTACCTGTGTGACCTATCTTCTTCGTATGAAAAATGTGGTTAAGCTTGTTAACCACATCACGAGATGTGAATCCTTGTGGTTTATTTACAATAATAACTCCATTCAAGAATATCACCTTCTTTATTTATTATTTATTTCTTTAATTAACTCTTCAATTCTATTTCCATATGAAATTGATTCATCATATACAAAATGAAGTTCTGGAGTATGTCTTACATCTAGTTTTTCAGCTAGTTCATGTCTAATATAACCAGCAGCCTCTTTTAATTCTTTTTCCATTTGTTCATTGGAAAGATTGCTTGTACTTGTAAAATATACTTTAGCATAACTTAAGTCGTTTGATACTGTACAACCAGTAATAGTTACTGTTTTTAAAAGTTCATCGCGAGAACCATTAGCAAGAATGTTGCTAATGATTCTAACCATATCACTTGCAATTCTTTCACATTTTATTTTACTCATTATCTTTTAACCTCAACTAATTCGAACATTTCTATGATGTCGCCTTCTTTGATGTCACTATAATTTTCAAGTGTAATACCACATTCAAAACCTTTTTTAACTTCTTTAACAGTGTCTTTTTCTCTTTGAATAGATGCAACTTTACCATCATAAATAACAGCTCCATCTCTAATAACTCTACAGCTAGAATTATTTTTAGCAATACCATCAGTAATATAACATCCAGCAATATTACCAACTTTACTAAATTTAAAGATTTTTCTGATTTCTGCAGTTCCAAGAATTTTTTCTTCGAATTCTGGATCTAACATACCTTTCATAGCAAGTTCCATTTCTTCAACAGCTTTATATATTATTGTATAAAGTCTGATATCAACACTGTACTCTTTTGCAACATCTTTAGCAGTATTAGTAGGTACAACGTTAAATCCGATAATTACAGCATCAGATGCATTAGCAAGAACAACATCACTTTCAGTGATTGCTCCAATACCACTTCTGATAACTTTTACCTTAACACCTTCAACGTCAATTTTTTCTAAAGAATTTTTAACAGCCTCTTCAGAACCTCTAACGTCTGCTTTAAGAACAACATTAATTTCTTTTTGACCAGCATCAATTCTCGCAAATAAATCATCAAGAGTTACTGCTTGTTTTTTAAATTTATTTTCACGAGCTGCAATAGCTCTTTTTTCAGCAACACCCTTAGCTTCAGTTTCTGTTTCAAAAGCCATGAATTTATCACCAGCTGATGGGTTTTCAGATAGTCCAGTAATTTCAACTGGAGTGGCAGGGCCTGCTTCAACAATTGATTTACCTGAATCATTTTTCATTGTTCTTACTTTTCCAGCACCTACACCAACAACAATTGGATCACCAATTCTTAGTGTACCATTCATAATTAATAGTGATGCAATTCCACCAACTTTTTTATCTACTTTAGATTCTATAACTGAACCAACAGCATATCTATTTGGATTTGCTTTTAAGTCACTTACTTCAGCTATAGCTAGAATAGTTTCAAGAAGTTTATCTACTCCTTCACCTGTTTTAGCAGATAAGTTAATAAATGGAATATTTCCTCCCCAACTTTCAGGAGTTATGTTTATAGCGGCCATTTCTTGATAGATTCTATCAATATTAGCATCTGGTTTATCAATTTTATTAACTGCAACTACTATTGGTACATTTGCAGATAAAGCATGATCTACTGCTTCTTTTGTTTGAGGCATTACACCATCATCTGCAGCTACAATAATAATTACAATATCTGTAACACTTGCTCCACGAGCACGCATTTCAGTAAATGCAGCATGTCCTGGAGTATCAATAAATGTAATTCTTTCTTTGTTATATTCAATTTGGTATGCACCAATGTGTTGTGTAATACCACCAAATTCACCATCTACAACATGCGAATCTCGAATATAATCTAGAAGTGTTGTTTTACCATGGTCAACATGACCCATAATTGTAACAATTGGAGGTCTTTTAACTAGGTCTTCTTCTTTATCAACAATTTCGTATGTATCAAAATTTGAAACATCTTGAGTTTCTTCTGATTTTAATACTTTACCGTATTCTTCACAAATTAATTCTGCAGCGTCGTAATCAACTGCTTGATTAACAGAAAGCATTAAACCTAAAGATATTAATTTTTTAACTAATTCAGTACCGTTAACTCCAAGTTCGTCAGCTAAATTAGCAACTGTCATTCCATCTTTATAAACTACAATGTTTTCAGCTTGGCTATTACCTTGTAATTTTTCTTTATGTTTGTACATTTGTTTCTTTAGATTTTTATATTCACTGTTATCTTTATTTTCTTTTTTGTTTTTAAATTTTTCCTTTTTTTCTTCATCATGGAAGTTACTTTTTATATCTGAAGATTCCATTATTTCATCTACAACTTCATCAATAGCATCTTTTTCTTCGTAAGAAGCTTCTTCATCAGTTGATATAAGTGAAATAGCATTATCTAGAATAATGATGTCATCTTCAAGTAATTCATCATCAGCATTTTTAACTTCAATTTGAAGTTCTTGACATTTTTTTAGTACTTCTGCAACAGATAAATTTACATCATTGGCATAGTCTTTAACACTCATCATGTTAAATCACCTCTTTCTAATTTATTTTATTTAGCATTTCTTCGTATACAGTAGAAGGTACATTAACTTCTAATATTTTATCCAAAATATTATTCTTCATTGCTTTTTCGATAACTTCTTTATCTTTTTTTAGGTAAGCTCCTCTTCCGTTTGCTTTACCTGTTTCATCAAGAATAACATTTCCTTCTGGTGTTCTTACAACTCTAAGTAAATCCTTTTTTTCACACTTTTCTCTTGTAACAACACAACTTCTCATAGGAATCTTTTTCAAATAAAATTCCTCCTATCTATTACCTTCCTCAGTAATTTGATCCATAGTTTTAACATCAATTTTATATTTAGTTAAACGAGATGCAAGTTTTACATTGGTACCTTTTTTACCAATTGCAAGTGATAAATTTTCATCATTAACAATTGCAAGTGCTTCTTTCTTAGTTTCATCAGTAATACTTACAATTACATCTTTAGCAGGTTGAAGTGAATTTTTAATAAATTCAATTGGATCTTCATTATATTCAATTAAATCTACTTTTTCACCATTAAGTTCTTTAAAGATACCAGCTATTCTTGAACCATGTTCACCAATACAAGCACCTTTTGCATCAACTCTAGGATTAGTTGAATATACTGCTACTTTAGATCTAATACCAGGTTCACGAGCAACACTATATAAAACAATAGTACCATCTTGAAGTTCTGGAATTTCAGATTCAAATACTCTTTTTACAAAACCATAATGTTTTCTAGAAAGTAAAATTAATGGTCCTTTTGTATTACTTTCAACTTTAGTAATATAAACTTTAATATTTGAACCCATTTTAATTTCTTCACCAGGAATACATTCAGCCTTTGGTAAGATACCTCTTGTTCTTCCTAAATCAATATAGTAATTATTTTGATCTTCCATTGCTACAAGACCAACCATAAGTTCAAATTCTTTATCAGCAAAGTCAGCAATGATACTATTTTTTTCTGCTTCTCTAATTTTTTGAGTTATTACTTGTTTTGCAGTACCTGCAGCAACACGTCCAAAATCTTTTGGAGTTACTTCGGTTTCAATAGTTTCACCAACTTTAATACCTGGCACTATTTTTTCAGCATCTTCAAGTAATATTTGAGCATCTAAATTAATTTCTGGAGGTATTACAACTGTATTTCCTTCTTCATCAGTTGTTTCTTCTCCATAATCAAAATCATCTACAACTACTTGGTAAGAATATACTTTAATTTCTCCTGAATCAGGATTGATATCTACTCTTACGTTAGTCTTAGAATCAAAGTTTTTCTTATAAGCTGTTGCTAAAGCAAGTTCCATTGCTTCTAAAACAACTTCGCGAGAAATATTTTTTTCTTCAATAATGTTATCAAGTGCTTTAATAAATTCTTTTGGATTCATAGCACCTGTATTAGTTTCCTTTTTTGCCATTTTTACTCGTCTCCTCTTTCTTTACTAACAACGTCCATGATAAAACTTTCATCAATGAAATCCATTGTATCAACAATTGGATTAATGATGTTTGTTGCATCAACGATTGTATCAAGGTCTATTCCACCATCTTTATCTAGAACTATTTCTAAGAAATTTATAGTTCCTTCTTTACGGTATGAAACCTCATCAACAATAATTTCTTTTTCTTTTAAAACACTAGATATTTTTTGTTTTAAAGTTTCTAATTCGGTATTTATTTTAATCACCTCTTAAATACAACAAATGAGTGGGTTTTGGCCCACTCAAAATATGCAATTTTATTATAACATAATTTTTTCTTAATGCAAGTAAGTATTTCTATATTTATTATATGTAATATTATCGAGTATATTACTTGCATTTAAAACCTGTTGATTTAATATTTCTTATAAATACTTTTGTTGTTCTATATGCCTTATTATCTTTTATATCTTCGTCTGTTAAATCATAAGATAAATATAACTTATTTTTAAAGAATTTTAGTTTTGTGTTGTTATCATTTAGTGAGGTACTTTTAATATCACTAAGTGTACTTGTATATACGTCTAATATGTTAGGTGCGCTTTTTTTATTTAGAAATGTTGTTTCTAAATCATAATGTATTTTCTTTATATGATTATTTCTTTGTGTAACTTCATATTTTTCAACAGTTTTAATTCCATGAACTGTTTCTGATTTAGTACATACGTAACTTCTACTATAAAATCGTATAAAAGTTATTAAATTAATTAAAAATATAACAACAATGAATCCGATAAATTCAACTAAATGTTCTCTAATGTAATGCATTACTTTAGACATATATATCACCTAAAATAAATATATTTTAAAATCAAATATTTTTCAATATTTAATTATTCGTTTTATACTTATTTAGTAAATCTTTAAAGCGGTTAAAATGAACAACTTCTCTTTGTCTTAAAAATAATAATGGTGCTTTTAAGTCATCGGTTTTTGCGTAGTCTATTAATCTTTCATAAACTATTCTAGCTTTTTCTTCAGCAGCCATATCTTCCATTAAATCTACTATTGGATCTCCTGTTACTGCAAATGTAAGAGCACTATATGGAACTCCGTCTACGTTAAGTGGATAAATGCCTTTTCCGTGTTCAACGTAATATCCATCAAGTCCCGCTTCTTTTAATTCTTCTTTGGTTGCACCATTCATAAGTCCATGTAAGATTGATGAAATCATTTCAACGTGTCCAAGCTCTTCAGTTGCTATATCATTTAGAAGCGCTCTTCCCTCGTCATCAGGCATAGTGAATTTTTGACAGAAATATCTTAGTGCTGCTGATAATTCACCAGCATAACCACCTAGTTGTGTAATAATAAGTTTAGCCATTTTTAAATCTTTATTTTTTATGTTAACTGGATAATTTAACATTTTCTTATAACAAAACATTATTTATCTACCTCCCATGGCCATGGGCCATTTTCCCACGTGTAGTTATCCTTCTTTGCATTTAAAGTTATACTTTCATACTTATTTTCATACATATCTATATACTCTCTTAACTTTGTTTCATGATCTTTAAAACATTTATATATATCTAAATCTTTAGGGTTTAGATCAAGGTATAAACCTAGGTCTGTAACAATAAAATTTTCTTCCATTATTTTAATTAGAAGATTCTCTCTGTCAGTCTTTCCTTTTAGTTTATAAACAGAATAGTTTTTATATGGTTTGTATTCATCTTTGAACATATTTCCGTATATAAATCCATCGTCATTTATATTTATACTTTTACCCATAAATAGATCGCTATTTTTTGTAAAAGTTAAATCATCAAAATACATCTTATTTCCTCCCTACTTTTAAGATATGCAAGAGGCAAAATATATGCCTATTTATTTTGCAAAAAATATATAAATAAGATATAATTAATATGGTGAATAATATGGCAAAGCGTAAAAGAAGAAAAAAAGAAACTGTATCAACATTTAAGTATAGTGTTGAACTAACTGGATTATTTTTAATACTAATTGGAATTATTGGTTTTGGCTTTGGTCCTGTTGGTTCTTTACTTAAAAAATTTAGTATATTCTTAGTTGGTACTTGGTGGATGTTCCTTTTAATAGGACTTGTTATCCTTGGAGCATACATGTTATTTAAAAGAAAACTACCAAAATTCTTTTCAAGTAAACTTTTTGGTTTATACGTCGTGATTATAGTAGTATTAGTAGCATCTCATTTTGGGTTTATAGAACATGCTAAAAATAGCAAAGAAATATTTAAAACTACTATTGATAACTTTATGGAGAGAATAAGTACTATTAATAGTAAAACAGCATTATTTACATCAGGTACTACTTCAATTGAAATTGGTGGAGGTATTATAGGTGCAACATTTGCATTTATCTTCTCTAGCTTATTTGGTTTAAGTGGTACAAAAGTTGTAGAAATAGTACTTTTAGTATTTGGTTTAATACTTCTGTTTGATATTACCTTTGCTGATGTTGTTGAGAAACTTAAACTTTTATTTAAGAAGAAAGAAAAAACTGAAAATGAAAGTATTGTTCCAAATGATATAGAAATACATGATTCAAATGCTAAAGTATTAAATGATGAAAAAGCAAAAGATGATAAGATTGTTATTACTGATGTATCAGAGCTTAAAACTATTGCTCCTAAAGCGTTAGAAGAAAAAGTTGAAGCTAAGAGAGCTGAAAGCGTTCCTGAAAATATTCATTATAAACTTCCTCCACTTAGTTTATTATCTGATTCAGTTAATCAAGTAACTACTGATCAAAGTGAAACAAGAAAAAATAAAGATAAACTTGAAAAAGCTCTAGCAGATTTTGGTATAACTGCTAAAGTTGTAAAAATACATATTGGTCCTGCTGTAACACAATATGAGCTTACAGTACCTAATGGAACAAAGGTTAGTAAAATTACTAGTGTTAATAAAGAAATATCTTTAGCAATGGCTGCAACAGATGTAAGAATCCAAGCGCCTATTCCAGGTAAAAGTACTATCGGTATAGAAATACCTAACACTGCAGTATCAATGGTTAACATTAAAGATATTCTTTTACAAAATGATAAAAAAGGTAAAATATCAGTTGCTCTTGGTAAAGATATCATGGGTGAATGTATAATTACTGATTTAGCAAAAATGCCTCACCTTTTAATTGCAGGTTCTACTGGTTCTGGTAAATCTGTTTGTACAAATAGTATTATCATTTCGATATTAATGAATTATAGACCAGATCAAGTTAAATTAGTTTTAGTAGATCCGAAGAAAGTTGAGTTATCAAATTATAATGGTGTTCCTCACCTACTTATTCCTGTTGTAACCGATCCTAAAAAAGCATCTGTTGCACTTCAAAAAGTTGTCTCTGAAATGGAAAGAAGATATGACTTATTCAGTGAAAAAGGTGTTAAGAACATCGAAGGCTATAACGAATTAATTGAAAAAGAAAACAAAAAGCATCCAGAGATGCCACAAAAGAAAATGCATTATCTTGTTACAATTATTGATGAACTTGCAGACTTAATGCTAGTTGCATCAAAAGAAGTTGAAGATTCAATTATGAGAATTACTCAAATGGCTCGTGCCGCTGGTATTCATTTAATTGTTGCAACACAAAGACCTTCAACAGATGTTATTACAGGTGTTGTTAAAGCAAATATTCCATCAAGAATTGCATTTGCTGTTGCATCAAGTATTGACTCAAGAACAATATTAGATATGTCCGGAGCTGAAAAACTACTTGGTAAAGGTGATATGTTATTCTTACCTATGGGTGAAAATACTCCACGAAGAATTCAAGGATGTTTTATTTCGGATTCTGAAATCAAAAAAGTTATTGATCATGTTTGTAAAGAACAACAGGCTAGCTATGATGAATCTATGAATCTTGATAATCCATCAATTGGAACATCATCAGGTTCTGGTTCTGGAGAAGATGGATATGATGATCCAATCTATGATGAAGTTGTTGAATTTGCTATTCAAACTGGAAAAATATCAGCATCCCTAATTCAAAGAAAATTTAGATTAGGATATAATAGAGCTGCAAGAATTATTGATTTACTTGAAGATAGAGGTATTGTTGGACCACAAAACGGTTCAAAACCTCGTGAAGTATTAGTTAAACTTCAAAATCAAGATGAATAATAATAGTTATAGGTGATAATTATGGACAACGAAATTAAAATTAAAAAAGAAGTACCATTTAAAAACTATCTTTTATTAATACTAATGATTGTAGCAGTAGTATTAATAACACTTTATATATTTAAATTTTATAAGGTTAAAAACGAGGAAAGATTATCTGAAAGTTATCTAGTAAAAGAAAACTTAGTAAGTAATAAAATTAATAATATTCAAGAACTTAAAGAAGTACTAAACGAATCACCATCAAAGTTAGTTTTATATATTACATATCATAATAGTTCAAAAATATATAAAATAGAAAAAGAATTAAAAGATATATTTAATCAATATAATTTAACAGATATATTCTATATCTTTGATATAACATCTATTAAAGATAAAGTTAATGACTATGCTGATATAATAGACGAAACACTTGATATTAATGTTGTTGACTTCCCTGCTATAGTTTACTATGAGGATGGTCAAATAGTATCTTATAAAAAAATAAATAAGGTTAAAGATGTAAAAACATTCTTTGAAAAAAATAATATAGAAAAAAATAGCCACTAGGCTATTTTTTATGGAGGTAAATAATGATAAATGTAGTTTTATTTGAACCGGAGATACCAACTAATACAGGTAACATTATGAGAACTTGTATTGCAACTAATGCAAAACTTCATTTAATTAAACCACTAGGTTTTTCTTTAGATGAAAAAAGTGTTAAAAGAAGTGGCGTTAATTATATAGACAAAATAGATTTAACTGTATATGAAAACATTGAAGATTTTTATTCAAAAAATGAAGGTACTTTTTATTATCTAACTAGGTATGGACATAAGCCACATACAACTGGTGACTTTAGTAATAGTAAAGAAAACATTTATTTTATGTTTGGTAAAGAATCAACTGGTATACCAAGAAAATATCTAAAAGATCATTTAGATCATTGCTTTAGATTACCAATGAGTATAAATGTAAGATCTCTAAACTTATCTAATACTGTTGCTATTGTAGTTTATGAAGCACTAAGACAACAAAACTATAATGATCTATTATTTGATGAACCACATAAAAGTAAAGATTTTATAATGGAAGATGATTAATCATCTTCCATTTTCTTTGTATAAATTTTTCTAACTATATTTATAAATATAGTTGATGATGATAATACAATTACAAATAATAAATCTTTAATTTTTA
>JAILQR010000105.1 GCA_024698845.1 Bacilli bacterium
AGCAGGAAAATTAAAACATATATTTTTTTCATATTATCTCCTTTTCTAATCTAATATATGAACTTAAAATAAAATGGGATACCTATATGCCTACAATAAAGTCAATCTTAAAAATTATTTTATTTTAAAATTGTACTTTTGGTTTACAATAAATTAATAATTTGATAGAATATTATTAGAATAAGAGGGTGTGTGAAATGAAAGTATTATCTACTGAAACAACAGCATTATTAGACAAGTTATATAACCTTAGAAGCGAAGATAGTTATATCCTTGTAGAAATGGAAAAAGAAAAAGAAATTGCTGAACAAACAAAGGAAAAAACAACTAAAGAAAAACAAGAATTACAAGATAAAATATCTTCATTAACAGAAGAAGAATCAGTTCTTGCTGAACAAGGATCTCATTTAAGCGATGTTCTTAGTGGTATTAATCCAGATGACTTTAAAATGGTATTAGAAAGATTAAATATTGATTTTAATCCATCTGCAATTAAATCTAAAGTTGAAGAATTATTACCTGGAACAATTGAAGAAGTTGTAAAAGAAACTAAGAAAGCTGAAGAAGAACTTGTTAAAGTAGAAGAAGAAATGAATAGTGCAATTACTAAGATTGATGAACTTGCTGTTAGAAAAGATGCTGAACTTGCAAATCAAGAAAAATTAAATGAATACTTTGATTTAGCACTAAGCGGAAATATAAACATTACAAGAGAAGCAATTACATCACTTGTAAGTCAATTCAATTTCAATGAAGAAGAACAAAGAGAAGTTGCAAAACTTATGATGTTCCCTGAAGATGCTTTATATGACTACGATAGAAAGCAAAAGGAAGCAAATTCAAATTCGAGAAGTATTTCTGATGTTTTAATAGAAGCAAAAGAATCTGTAACAAGACCTATTGGAGAAATCTTTACAAATGATAATGAAGAAAAAACAGTAGAACTTGAAGAGTATAATGAACCAGTAGAAGAAGATAATAATTCAGAATCAATTAGTGATATTTTGAAAAATGAAGATTTAGATAAACCTTTCACATTTGAAAATGTACAAACTGAAGAACTTCCAAGTTTCGATATTAAAGAAGAAGTAAAAGAGGAAGAAGAACAACCACTTCAAACTGAAGAATCAATGATGGATTTATTCAAAAGATTAGGTTTAAGTGAAATCATGTTTGTTGAAAGTGAATTATCATCATTAATTGAATTAGAAGATAAACAAATTGTTGAAAACAACGTTAACATATTAAATAAATATGGAATCAATTTAGATATCGTTAGTGATAACGTTAACATTTTATCTGATAAAGAATTAGATGAAAAAATTGAAACTATAATTGAAGCAGGAAAATCTGCTGATGATATTTATTTTAATCCATCTGTATTAAAAAAATACGATCTAGCTGGATTAAGAAATGCTATTGAGTTACTTAAACAAAATGGATTAGATCCTAAAAAAGTTCCATTAATGGCATACTAGGAGGTAGCATATGTCAAATATTACACCTGAGACTATTGAATTTTACTATAATGAACTAGTAAAGAGAAACTTAATTGACGAAGCTTTTGCTCACGACGCTAAAGAATTCGGCGATAAAGTTAAATATTACTTTGCAGATGAAATATTTGATAAAACTCCTGACCAAATTAAAAAACATCTAGATGTAATTACAAAAATATGTTCTGGTAGAGTTACTAACAACGGATCACTTGTTGCACTTGCAATGAGTTTTTCTGAATTAGAAGACCTAAAAAAATTATTTTCAGAACCAGAGTATGAAAACTTACAATTAACAGAACTTAGAGATATATTCTTTGCAAGAAGTGATCTAAGAGAAAAAATAGAGTGGGCTAAAACTAATGGACTACCATATTTTGACCAATCATCTTGTGGAAATATTTATTCAGAAATAGTTAGTGAAGTTCCTAGTGAAACTTGTTATCTAGCTGGATATTATATTAAAAATCAAGATATCAAACCAGAGAGTATATATTACACTATTAATCAAGATGATTATTTTAGATTTACAAGTATTCTTCAAAGTAGTTCTTTATATTTATTTGGTAAAAAACTTTTCATAGGCAAAAGCTTTATAGAAAATTTTAAAACATATTTTCCACTAGAAGAACCTGCATATTGTTCTGATGAAACAATATTAGAAGCGTTTGAATTTCTAAAACAAGATAATGATTTTATTGATATTGATAAGGTAAGAAGTGAAATCAATGGTTACCAAGATGATGCATCAACAAATGATTCACAACGAAGAGGTATTTAATAATGAATTATTTAGAAAAAATCGGGTTTACTAGTGAAGAAATAAATATTATTAAAAAAAGAACTAATGGTGTTATATATAAACTACTTTCTGATCAAGGAAGAGTAGTTACAGCAAATATAAAATATTTAAAATCATTAGGTGTTAATAATTACAAAGAAGTATTTATTAAATATCCTGACTTATTCTTAGTTGATTTAAGTAATTTCAAGGAAACATTTGATAAATATGATAGAGAAGATTTGGTTCAAAAACTTGAAGCAAATCCTGATATTATAGCATATTTATAAGCAGCAATTTTGCTGCTTTTTTAATTTCTTTAATATTATCTATATGGTATAATATTTATAGTTAAGGATGGTTAAAAATGAACATATATGAAGATTTAAATGAAGCACAAATAAAAGCCGTCAAACATGAAGATGGACCTTGTCTTGTAATCGCTGGTGCAGGTTCAGGTAAGACTCGTGTATTAACTTCAAGAATTATAAATTTAATAAATAATGGAGTTAGGGCAGAAAATATCTTAGCAATAACATTTACAAATAAAGCAGCGAAGGAAATGCGAGATCGTATTAACAGATTTAATGAAACTTATGCTGAAAGAGTGTTTATTGGTACTTTCCATTCATTTGGTTTAAAAGTTATCAGAGAAAATTTAACAGAATGTGGACTTGATAAGAATTTTTCAATATTAGATAGTGATGATGTTTTATCTATTATTAAGAAAATAATGAAAGATAAAAATTACGATCCTAAGGATGTTAGCCCATCTTATATAAAAAACAGAATTAGTTTCATCAAAAATGAGTTACTAACAGAAAAAGATTTAGATTTATATTTTACATCAAGTAATGAGCAAATAGCTCTTGATATATATAAAGATTATGAACAAATATTAAAAGCAAATAATTCTGTTGACTTCGATGATTTATTATTGCTTCCTACAAAGTTATTTAAAACTAACGAACTTATTCTTGATAGATACCAAGAACATTTCAAATATATTTTAATTGATGAGTATCAAGATACAAATGAAGTTCAATATGTTATGACTAAACTTTTATCTAAAAAGTATCGTAATATATTTGCAGTTGGTGATCCTGATCAATCAATATATATGTTTAGAGGTGCAAATTACAAAAATATTCTAAACTTTGAAAGAGACTATAAAGATGCAACAATAATTCCACTACTAATAAACTACAGAAGTACGCAAAACATTTTAAGTGCGGCAAATCATGTTATATCACATAATAAAGAAAGAAAAGAAAAGGATTTAAAAAGTTATTTAGGTGACGGTGAAAAATTGAAGTTCACTTCTTGCTATGATGAAAAACATGAAATTACACTAGTTGTGGAAGAAATTAATAAATTAGTTAATCAAGGTTATGACTATAAAGATATGGCAATATTTTATAGAACTAATGCACAATCAAGAATTGTAGAAGAAGGAATGCTTAAGGCTAACTTACCTTATAAAGTCGTTGGAAGTTATTACTTTTACTCTAGAAAAGAAATTAAAAACTTAATCTGTTATTTAAGATTAATTGTTAATCCTCATGATGATGTATCACTAAGAAGAGTTATCAATGTTCCAAAAAGAGGAATAGGTGACAAATATATATCGGATTTAGAAAAGAAAGCTAGAGATTTAAATATATCTATGTTTGATGCAATAGATGATGCAAAAGGATTGGCATTTAAGAATATAATTCTAGAACTTCAAAGAGATAGTGAAAACTTATCATTAACAGAATTGGTGGATAAGGTATTGGATAAATCCAAAATGAAAGAAGAACTAGAAAAAGAAGATAATTTAGAAAATGAATTAAGATTAGATAACTTAAATGAATTTAAAAGTATAACAGCTACATTTGAATCTAAAACTGGAAGTATTAGTGTATCAGACTTCTTAGAAGAAATAAGCTTAGTTGCTGATATTGAAGAACATAAAACAACAGATAATGCTATTACTTTAATGACACTTCATAGTGCTAAAGGTCTGGAATTTAAAATAGTGTTTATTGTTGGTATGGAAGATGGAATCTTCCCACACCAAAATTCATTTACTGAAGTAGGTGGACTTGAAGAAGAAAGACGATTATGTTATGTAGGTATTACTAGAGCTAAAAATAAACTATATTTGAGTAATGCTCGTAAAAGAATGCTATATGGTAAAGAAAACTTAACAATACCAAGTAGATTCCTAAAAGAAATACCAGAAGATTTAATAGAGGTAACATCTTCAAGTATCAAAGAAGAAAAGAAAATTGATAAGACTAAGGTCTTCTATGAAGAAGATCAAGAATATGTTATTGGACAAGTGGTAATGCATACAATCTATGGTAGGGGTGTAGTTGTAGGTGTAGATGACAAGTTTGTATCAATAGCTTTTAATAAACGATTTGGTATTAGAAAATTAATGAAAAATCATTCAAGTATTAAGAAGGTGTAATTTACATGAGTAAAACTGTATTAGTTTTAGCTGCAGGAGCAGGTTCAAGATTTGGAGGACCCAAACAAATAGAAGTTATTGGAAACCATGGTGAATTTATTATGGATTATTCAATCTATGATGCAATCAAAGCGGGTTTTGATAAAGTAGTATTTGTTATAAAAGAAGAACATTACGATATTTTTAAAGAAACAGTTGGAAAGAGAATTGAAAACAAAATTAAAGTTGAATATGCTTTTCAATCTTTAAGTGCAATGTTTGGCGATGTGAAAATTAACGCTGAAAGAACTAAACCTTGGGGAACAACACATGCAGTTTTATGTGCAAAGGATTACATAAATGAACCATTTATAATTATTAATGCAGATGATTTTTACGGTTATGATTCATACAAAATAGCAGCGGATTTTCTTGATAAAAATCAAGATCATAGCAATGCTATTAGTGTTAATTATCCACTTAGTGCTGTTGATTCAGATTATGGATCAGTAAAAAGAGGTGTAGTATTTACAAATGGTGAAGAAGTAGAAAAAATTGTAGAATCAAAGATAGAAAAAAATAATGGAGTTTATTTGGCATATCCCTTAGACGGAAGTAAAGAATTTACTTTAACAAATCAAACTCCGTGCGCTGTTAATTTCTTTGGATTTTATCCAGAAATATTTAAACTATTAGAAGAAGATTTTAACGAATTTAAAATAAAATATTCTTCATCTTTAGATCAAGAAATATTGCTACCAGAATCTTTAAAAAAGAATATAATAAGTGGTAATATTAAATTGTATGGAAAATTAAGCCCTTCAAAATGGATTGGTATGACATATAAAGATGAAGCACCAATCGTAAAAGAAAGTATAGCTAAATTAGGTTATCCAGAAAACTTATGGAAATAGTAAGTAGGTGAAAAATATGAATCCATCAGAGAGAATTAAGGAACTTGTAAAAATATTAAATCAAGCAAATCATGATTATTATGTTTTAGATGAATCTAAAATTACTGATCAAGAATTCGATAAATTGCTTCGTGAATTAATTGTGCTAGAAGAAAAGTATCCAGAATATGTTTTAGAAGATAGTCCAACAAAAAGAGTTGGTGGAGAAGTTGTTAGCAAGTTTAACAAAATTACTCATAATATTCCAATGCTTTCACTTCCAAATGTGTTTAACGAAGATGAAGTAAAAGAATTTGCTGAAAGAATTGAAAAGGAAATAACAAATCCAAAATACGTTTGTGAATATAAAATCGATGGTTTAAGTGTTTCCTTAAAATACGTTAATGGTTTACTAGTAAGTGGTGCAACACGTGGTGATGGTCAAGTTGGCGAAGATATTACCCACAACGTAAAGACTATTAAATCTATTCCACTAAAGCTTAATAAACAAATTGATATTGAAGTTCGTGGTGAAATATACATGAGCAAGGAAACTCTAAAAAAGATTAATGAAGAAAGAGTTTTAAATGGAGATACTCCACTACAAAATGTTAGAAATGCTGCAGCAGGTAGTGTAAGACAACTTGATTCTAAAATAGCAGCTAAAAGAAATCTTGAAGCTTGGATTTATCACTTACCTAATCCTGAGGACTATGGCATAAAAACTCATCATGAAGCTTTAGCCTTCATGAAAGAGTTAGGTTTTCGAACTAATCCAAATAATAAACTTGTTTCAAACAAAAATGAAATTATAGAATATATAAATGAAGCTGCAACAAAAAGAGATGACTTACCATATGAAATAGACGGTATTGTTATTAAATTAGATGATTTAGAAATGCAAAAGAAAATGGGATATACATCTAAATATCCTAGATGGGCAACTGCATATAAATTTCCAGCTCAAGAAGTGTTAACTAAGTTAACTGATATTATTTTTACCGTTGGAAGAACCGGTCAAATAACTCCAAATGCAGTTTTAGATCCTGTTATAGTTATGGGTTCAACTATATCAAGAGCAACTCTTCATAATGAAGACTATGTAATTATGAAAGATTTAAAAATAGGTGATACTGTATCAATTCATAAAGCTGGTGATGTTATACCAGAAGTAGTTGAAGCTAAAACTGAAAGAAGAGATGGTTCTGAAAAACCATTTGTAATGATAGATAAATGTCCTATATGTGAAACTAAACTTATAAAAAAAGAAGGACAAGTTGATTACTATTGTCCGAATACAAATTGCCCTGCAAGATCAATTGAAAAATTTATTCACTTTGCATCTAAGGGAGCTATGGATATAGATGGCCTAGGTGATGAAATTATAGAAGATTTCTATAATTTAAATATCATAAAATCATACACAGATTTCTTTAAATTGTTTAATCATAAAGAAGAGATTATGAATCTAGAAGGATATGGTCTTAAAAAGATAACTAATATCTTAGATTCTGTAGAAAATGCTAAACATAGTAGCTTAGATAGATTATTATTTGGTCTTGGTATTGAAGGAGTAGGTGCTAAAACAGCTAAGATAATAGCAGAGCATTATCCTGATATTAGACTTTTATATAATGTTAGTATTGAAGACTTATCAAATATAAAGGACATTGGTCCAATACTAGCAAATAATATTTATAATTATTTCCAAGATAATGAAAACAGAAAATTAATCGAAGAATTAATAGATTTAGGAGTTAATACTACTTATACACTTAATAAAACTAAATATAATGAACAAGTAACAAGTAAAAAGATTGTTATAACAGGAACTTTATCTGTAGCATCAAGACCATTTATTAAAGAATTACTTGAATCATTTGGTGGCGTTGTAGTAGAAAGTGTTAGTAAGAAAACTGACTTAGTTTTAGTTGGAGAAAATCCTGGAAGTAAATATGAAAAGGCAAAAGAATTAGGTATAAAAATACTAGATGATAATGAAGTTACAAAACTAATTAATGAGCTAAAAAGTGAGTACTAATCTCACTTTTTAATTTGCATATCATAATTGATTATAAAGTAAAAATGTAGTATAATTAACATACCTAAAAAAATGAGGTGTTTGATATGAAAAAATTATGGAGAGATAACAAAATATTAGTAATTCTAGGTGGAATTTTAGTACTTTGTTTTATAGCTATTTTAGTTATAGTTCTAACATATTTCGTTGGAACAAGAAAATCTGTTTATGGAGATCGTTTCACTAATATGAAAACTCACATAAAAGATAAAGAACAAGATGCATATGTAAAAGCACTTGAAGAAAATCCTAACGTACAAAAAGTTAGATTCAGAGTTTCTAATAAAACTTTATATATAAGTGTAACATTTAAAGCTGATGTTCCTTTAGATGATGCTAAGAAAATTACAGAAGATTCTCTAGCATTATTTAGTGATAAAATTAAAGAAACATACGATATTAACTTCACAATTAATATTGGAGACTTAACTTTAATGGGAGCTCGCAACTCATCAGGTAATGGATTATTTTGGAATAACAACACACCAGTTACACAATCTAACTAGGAGTAGTGATATATATGAAAGATAAGAAGAAATTATATATAGTATCAGGAATTATAGCATTCATCGTTATTGCTATAATTTTTGTGTTATTTATTAATGATAAAAATAAATTAACAAGAAGTGAAAAGAACTGGATTAACGATAATATGAATGTGGTTCAAAATATTCATGTTGTTAATAATGTTAATGTGTTTGGTGATAATGGTACCGGAGTATTCTATGATTTTATCCAAGACTTACAAACAGAATACCGTCTAGAAATTAATCCTGTAACATTCTTATATGGTGAAACTGCAACAGGAAATGCATTTAATGCAGGTCCAGTTATTGGTAAGGATGCAACAGTGTTTTATGAAGATCACTATGCTATAGTTGGAAAAGATAAAGCTATTCACACATCTTCATCTGATTTTATTCAAAGTGAAATAGGAGTTCTTGCCTTAGATTCTGAATATTTAAAGATGGTATTACCTAACTATAATTTTAAAGTTTATGAATCAACAGATAAGTTATTTGAAGGTCTAAAAAATGGTGATGTATCACTTATTATGATATCAGTACTAAGAGATATTGATAAAGTAATTGAAAACGATTTCTATGTTAATTATCATTTCAGTGACGTTAAATATTACTATTATTTTGATGGTGCTGAAAATAATGAATTAGCTTCAATTGTTAAAAAGTATTTTAATAATTGGAAAGATAAATATTTCACAGAAGTATTTAATTCAAATGAATTTGTAACCATTACAAATGCATTGGGATTATCAGAAGCAGATATTAGTGATATTCTTGCTAAAACATATAATTACGGATTTATTAATCAAAATCCATATGAAGTAATTACTGGTGGTAACTTCGGCGGTATATCAGCAGTATACTTAAAAGAGTTTTCTAAATTCTCTGGTGTAGATTTTAAATTCAATAAGTATAGTTCATTTTCTAAATTTATTGATGCTATTGGAAAACAAGATATAGATATTTATTTAAACTTCTATACATTTGATGATAAATTCCAAACAACATATACACCTCAAGGAATAAACTTTGATATTATTGCTCCTGTTAAAGAAAAAATAACAATTGGAAGTTTAAATACACCAAATGAAATAACTGTATATACTCAAAAATCTAGTAAGATTGCTAGTTATTTAGCAAACAATTCAAACTATAAAATAGAGTATTTTGAAACTTTAAAAGAAATGAATAGACTTGCTAAAAAAGGTAAAATAATTGCTCTTGATACAGAAGTATTTAATTACTTCCATAAAAATAAATTAAGAAATTATGAGAGTAGATTACATATGAGTATAAATGAGTCTTACTCATTTAAAACTAATACAAATAATAAATTTGATAAATTATTATCTGCGTATATTTCTACATTAGATCCAAATATTATTAAATATACTGGTATCTATAATCATAATCAAACAGTATTAAAAGGAGAAATTCTTGCGAAGATTGCTCAATATATTTTATTAATATTATCATTACTTGGATTATTTATGGCATTATTTTAT
>JAILQR010000107.1 GCA_024698845.1 Bacilli bacterium
TTATCAAGTAAATTAAGTGATAAGTCAGGTTTTTTAACACTAGTTATTATTAGTGCCACATCAACATTACTTACTTGTGGTCTATTTAAACAATTCTTTCTATCAAGTATTTCCAGTATATATTTTTCATTAGTATCTATAGTTACGATATCTCCAACAAGAGGAGAAATTTTATCAAATCTAAATTTTCCTCTTGCTCGACATTCATATAATTCATTATCTACTTTAACAGTATATAAATTACTAATAATTTTAACTATTTTACCTGTCTTAATAGAAACAGTCTCCTTCACAGTCATCTTCACCGCCATTATCATCATTTGGTTCATTATTTTTTACAATCTTAACATCAAATGATGATCCTTCAATAATCTTATAACCTTCTGGTTTACTTTGACTTACAACAGTTCCATTTTCTTTAGTTGAATCTTCTACATAAATAACATTTACTGTTAAGTTATTTTCTGCAGCAAATGCCCTAATATTAGCTTCAGTAAAGTTTCCAGTTATAAAGTCAGGATATTTTTTATTTGACTCAGCTACATATAAAGTGATTGTATCTCCAGCTGCAAGTTTTTCTCCAACTTCTACTGATTGACCAATAATTTCATTTTCTTTAGCTGTATCGTCACCTTCAAGTTCTTGTTCTTCTCTTAGAACTTTAATTTTTTGACTTTCTAGTGCTCCTTTAACTTCTAAGAAATCTTTACCAGTATAATTTTCAACAGTTATTTTAGCATCACCTAATGATACATAAAGGATTACTTCATATCCTTTCTTTCTTTTTGTTCCAGCAACTGGATTAGTTCTTATTACATAACCTTCTTTAACAGTTTCACTTGCTTGTTCTACTTGTTCTTCACTTATAGTAAAGCCTTTCTTTTGAATTATCTTAGTAGCTTCTTTAAGTGATTTATTTGTAACATCAGGTATAGCTATTTGAGACTTAGAAGTCATAACAGGAATTAATACTACAAGAGATGTTATTACTAAAACTAAACCTGTAAATATAGATGCAAGTATAATTAAAAATTTATTTTGTTTTGAGTTTTCATTTTTTGACACGTTTTTTATAACTACTTCTTCTTTCTTTTCTTTTTTCTCAGGTTTCTTTTCTTTAATAACTTTTAACATCTTAGTTTCATCATAATCATTTTCAGGATACTTAAGAGTTATTTTTTCTTCATTGATTCTATCTTCATCTAAACATGTTTTTAAGTCTTCTAACATTTCTTTTGCATCTGCATATCTATTTTTAGGATTTTTAGCAGTTGCTCTTATAATTATATTTTCTACACTTTGTGGTATTGTTGGAAGTTCTTCACGAATACTTGGAAGTGGTTCCTTTAAATGTTTTAAAGCTATTTCAACAGCGTTATCTCCATGATATGGAAGTTTACCTGTTAATAACTCATACATTAAAATACCCATTGAATATATATCTGATTGAAGTGATGAACCTTTTCCACTTGCTTGTTCAGGTGGAAGATAATGTACACTTCCCATTACTGAATTAGTTTGAGTAAGTTGAGTTGAGTTCATTGCCATAGCAATTCCAAAATCTGTTATCTTAACTAATCCATTTTCTAGAATCATTATATTTTGTGGTTTAATATCTCTATGAATTAAATATTGGTCATGAGCAACTGATAAACCTGATGCTATTTGACTCATTATATCTATTGTTTCAGGTACTGTAAGTTTTCCACGTTTTTTTAGTAATGTTTTTAAATGTTTACCATCTATATATTCCATTACGATATAGTATTGACCACTATCTTCACCTACATCATATACTTCAACAATATTTTGGTTATATAAGCTAGATGCAGATAATGCTTCTCTTTGAAAACGTCTTACAAACTTTTCATCAGATGCTAGGTCTCCTCTTAAAACTTTAACAGCAACATTACGATCTAATATAGTGTCATATGCTAAATATACATTAGCCATACCACCTTCACCAATACTTTTAATTATTTGGTATCGATCAGATATTTTTTGACCTTTAGTGATCATAATGTTTCACTTCCTTTCCTTTCAAGATATGCAATTGAAACATTATCAACCCCACCCCTGACATTAGATTTTCTAATAAGTTTGATAATTTTTTCTTCTAGTTCTAAAGTATCATCTAGAAGTACTTTTTCTATTTGTTCATCAGTAAGCATGTTAGTAAGTCCATCACTACAAAGCATGACTGCATCACAATCATTATCAACGTCTAAAACATCAGGTTCAGCTTTTTCACCAGATCCTAGTGCTTTTAATAAAACGTTTTTCTTTGGATGGTTTCTTGCTTCTTCTTCAGTTAAATCTCCAGCTTCAACAAGGAGATTTACTAAAGTATGTGGTCTTGTTACTTTATGTAATTTGTTGTTTTTAATTACATAACCAGATGAATCTCCAACATTACCAATAATTAAAAACTCATTAGTAACAAGAGCAATTACAACTGTAGTTCCAAGTCCACTTGAATCTATATGTGTATTACCATAATCAATTATTAATTGATTCATTTCATCTAAAATATTTTTAAGCCAGTTAATCGCGTCTATCTTTGTACCTAAAGTACCCATTTCTGTAAATCTTTTACCTAAAAAAGTTACAACTAAAGATGAAGCTACTTCACCTTTTCTATGTCCACCCATACCATCAGCAACAACCATTAAATATTCATTTGCTTGGTTTTTAAGTATAGTTACGCTATCTTCATTATGTGATCTTACACGACCTACATCTGTTAAATAAAATGATCTCATATCATTTCACCTCTTTACTTCTTAGTTGTCCACATGCAGCAGATATTTTAGAACCAAACTCTTTTCTTATGGTAACATTTATTCCACCTTTTTTAAGAGTATCGTAAAATTTCATTATTCTATCTTTTGGACTTTTTTTGTAAATGATATGACTTGTTTCATTATAAGGAATTAAGTTAACATATACGTTCTTTCCATGAAGTAATTTTATTAACTCTTTAGCATTCTCTTCATTATCATTTACATTATTAAGCATAACATATTCTATTGTTACTCGTCTATTAGTATGTTCAATATACTCGTCAAGAGTTAACATTAATTGACTAAGACTATACACCTTATTAATAGGCATAATTTTGCTTCTTAATTCATTATTAGATGCATGAAGAGATATAGCTAAATTTATTTGTAGCGGCAAGTTCATTAGTTCTTTTATTTTTGGAATAATACCACAAGTCGATAAAGTAATATGTCTTGCGCCGATAGCAATACCTTTATCATCGTTTATTATTTTTATAAATTCAATTACATTATCATAATTATCAAGTGGTTCTCCTATTCCCATGATAACAACACTTGATATTCTTCTTTTTATATCATCTTCAATTAAAAGAATTTCTTCTACCATTTCAAATGTACTTAAGTTTCTGACTTTTTTAAGTCTTCCACTTTCACAAAATGAACATGACATATTGCATCCTACTTGACTTGATACACAAACACTAAGACCATAATCATGCTCCATTAGTACTGCTTCAACATGGTTATTATCTTCAAGTTCAAATAGATACTTTTTAGTTAAGTCATCTTCTTCTTTTCTAACAATTTTTATAAATGATTTTGAAAAATTATTGTTGATTAGTTCTCTTGTTTCATTTTTGAAATTAGTCCAGTTTAAAGGATTATATTCTTTTTTATCATAAAGCCACTCAATTACTTGAGTTGCTTTAAATTTCTTTTCTCCAATACTTTCGAAATATGAAGTCCAAGAGTCTTTTGATAAGTCCATTAAATGTTTCATATTAATCACCATCTTAAAAATTATTATATCATAGCTATAAAAAGATAGGTAGTTTTACTGCCCATCTTTATATATGTGATCTATTAATCCTTCATCATCTTTATGAGCAAGATAAAACTCTGGACTAAATAGCATTTTATTAATATCTTTTATATTTTTATAGTGAGGTTTTTTAGCCTCAATTTGCACCTTTACTTTTGAACTTCTAATTAAATAGTCACCAAAAGTAATTGCTTCAGCAATAATTGCAGGAGCTGCAATTATAAAATTAATTAAGTTGTTATCTTTTGAAAAGAAGAATCCTAGAATTACACAAATAGATAATACCCACATTTTTCCTTTTCCAATGATACTTGATTGAATATTTCCTTTTTGTGTTAATGCAAAAGTATTAGTTAGGAAAATTAATACTTCGAAAATAACAGCAATAAGAAAATACTTATTTATAAAACATAAGATAATGCAAGATACTATTGCCATACATTTATCGCAAACACCATCCATAATGCTGCCAAAGAAAGTACTTACCTTATATTTTCTTGCAAGATATCCATCAACCCAATCAGTTAAAAATAATACTGTTAATATTGTACCCATGACATTTTGGCCGTATTTAAAATATATTGGAAATAATAGTATTGATCCAATAATTCTTGATGATGTTATAAGATTAACAATTATTAACCATCTTTTTCTTCTTGAGTCCATAAAAATCCCCATTTCTTAGTTTAAATATTTTTATTCGTTATCTAAACTATCTATGTTTTCAATAGTAGGAGTATTAAATTGATATTTAAAATCATACTCACTATCTTTATCATTTATTAATATTTTTTCTATATATTTGTTCGAATCCAAATACACTTTTATCTTTGTATCTTTATCTATTTCAAATACGAAATATTCATTATGCTTAAACGTAGAAGTTTTAATTGATTTAATATCTTCATAAATATTATTAATATTAAAATATTTATAATCTATTTCTTCAGGACATAGCATAACTTCTTCACTAGCTGTTAAAACATTACATCCTTCCTCATTATATTCAATGTTAGTAGCAGTACCATTATGCATTATTGTACCAGTTATTTTTTCATCTGATACTTTTTTATCTCCTTGGAAATAATATGTATCATCTTCCTTAGTAATAGCTACATTATAAGAAATATCTTTATCAGCGATTTTTTCTTTAAATGATTCACTAATAACAGATCCGTTAATCTCTTCTTTTTCAGTTTCAATACTTCCTGCAGTTTTAATTAAAATTAATAAAATAGCAAAAAAGATAAAATAAAATCCTAAAATCATCATTGCATGAGTTCTTGGATTAAGCCACAGTCTTGTTAAAAGGCCATCTTCTTCAGTAATTTCTCTTGGTTCTTTTTTCTTAAATAGTCCCATTACTTAACACTCCACTTTTCTATATTTCTTGTTCCATTTAAATAATCTTTGATATCCATCTCTTTTTTTCCAAATGGCTTGATTTTATTTAAATATATTATTCCATCTTTACATGTAATACCAAATTTATCTTTTGTAATAATTACTTCATTTGTTTTATGAACATTTGTTTTTTCAAATGATGCACTTAATACCTTTACCTCAGTATCATTTATTATAATATTAGCTGTTGGCCACGGATATAAACCTCTGACTAAATTAATGATATTTTTTCCTTCGCAATCAAAGTTTATGTGTTCTTCTTCTCTTTTAATTGTTGGAGCAAATGTTACAAGGTTATCATCTTGTTTAATTCTTTCATTTGTTCCATCAATTATTTTTGGTAGTGTTTCTTCAAGTAAAGATGCTCCCATTATACTTAATCGATCATGTAAAGTTCCAACATTATCATCATCAGTTATAATAGTTTCCTGATAAGAAATAATATCTCCACTATCCATTTTTTCATCCATGTACATAATTGTTACACCAGTTTTATCATAACCATCAATAATAGCATGGTGAATTGGTGCTCCACCTCTTAAATATGGAAGAAGTGATGCATGAACATTTATTGATGCTATTTTGGAATGATCTAATATTTCTTTTGGAAGTATTTGTCCATAAGCACATGTAACAATTAAATCAGCTTCTGTGTTTAATACTTCATCCATATCATCTTTTATTTTTACTGGTTGAAATATATTAATATTATTTTCTAAAGCTTTTTCTTTTACAGGAGAATATCTTAGTTCTTGTTTTCTACCAACAACTTTATCAGGTTGTGTTACAACTAAAACTACATCAGTATTTTTAATAAGTACATCAAGTATATTAACAGCAAAATCTGGTGTACCCATAAATATTACTTTTGGTTTCATAATATTCCTCCTTTGTTTTGTTAATTAAAATTTAATTTCGCATATGAACGATTATTTTTTATATAAACTATAATTGTCTTATCAAGTAAACTCGTGTCATCTCTTGGATCTAAAACATCTTCTGTTTTTATATCAGTATCTTTTGTTATGTATCCGTTTCTAAGTAGATCTCTAACAGTAATTGTTAAAGATGGATAACTATTTCCGGATGCATCGGTATAATATGTTGGTGTTGATGCATAAACAATTAATTCTTTATAATCATCACCATATTCTTCAGCTGCAGTTTTAATTAGTTCTTTCTTTGTTTCATAATTCTTCTGAGTTATCTTTTTATCAGCGTAACGAATTGATGGAATAGCTATTAAAGTTATAATACTAATTAATACTATTACAGCAAGTAGTTCTACTAATGTAAATCCCTTCTTACCCATGTCTACCACCTATCTTTAATTATAACACAAAAAAATGATTTCCTAAAAGAAATCATTAAAAAGAATCTATATTTAATTTGATTTTTTTATTATCGTGTAAATAAGCATAAGCTTGAACTACAGTTCTTAAAGAATTTGCCATTCTACCATTTTTACCAATTACAGCTCCTTTATCAGAATCTGCAACGATAATTTCAAGGATTGTAGCATCATCTTCACCACCAAAGCTTTGAACTTTAACCATGTCTGGTTCTTTAACAATGCTCTTTACAAGATTTTCAGTAAATTCAACAATACTCATAATTATTTACCTGCTTTTTTTGATTCTGCATATTTAGCCATAATACCTTTTTTAGATAAAATAGTTCTTACAGTATCAGTTGGTTGAGCTCCATTGTTTAACCATTTTAATGCTTTTTCTTCATCGATTGTTACATCAGCATCTTTTTTGATTGGATCATAAGTACCAACTGTTTCAATGAAACGTCCATCTCTTGGAAAACGTGAATCAGCTGCAACTATACGATAAAATGGTTTTTGTTTAGAACCCATTCTTTTTAATCTTAATTTAACTGCCATAATTAATGCCTCCTTAATTACTTGTTATTTTACTATATAAGAATATATATGTCAACTATTTTTGGTTTACACTACTTTAAATATTCTGGGTCGATTTCATTTGTTATATCATCTATTTTATCTTCGTCAATTATTTCTTCATAATCATCTTCATTATCTTCTATAGAAACTCTTATTTTTTCATCTCCAACTATTTCTATTCCAAGTTCTTTGTTAATATTTAAATTTATTTCACCATTATTTATTTTTGCATCATCTACAGTTGGTTGCATTAAGCTTCTAACGATTATTTCACTAGAATTATTTATTTCATTTTTTGTAGGTACACTTAATAAGTCTGTATAATTATAAACTTTTGTTGAAACAGCAGTTTTATGATCACTATCATATGAATACCATACATTAACATCAAATGAACCATTAACTCTTACTTTACCATTTTCGTTAAAACCTGAAAATGTATGATTTATAACCCAACAACCTAAAATTGTACTTGGTAATTGTTCAGGAGTAATAACAACACTATTTGTACTTTTCTTTTTAGCTTTACCAATTACAGTTTTGGTAACTATTTCTTTATAACCTGCCAAACTTTATCCCCCTTTTACTAAAGTTTATGCAATAGCCTATAAAAAAGTACCCAATTTATTTATATATTTGTTATAATTTATGTATATTAAGGAGTGTATAAAATATGGATTGTATATTTTGTAAAATAGTTGAAGGATCTATACCTTCTAAAAAAGTTTATGAAGATGATTTAGTTATTGGAATTTTGGATATTAATCCAAATGGAGACGGACATACATTAGTTATTCCTAAAAAACACTATACTGATTATAAAGAATTACCTGATGAATTAATTCTTCATATTAATAAAGTTATGAAAACTCTAAGTGATAAACTTGAATCTAAATTACATAAAAATAGTGTTACTTTCCTAGTAAACTATTTGGATGCACAAGAAGTTAAACACTTTCACTTACATATAGTTCCTGGTTTTAGAAAACCACTTGAACTATCAGTTGATGAAGCGTACGAAAAAATTATGGAGGATTAACTTATGGCAGTAAAGAAAAAATGTAAGGTTAAATCATCTGTTAAAATCTTATGTTTCTTAATTGCTTTTCTAGTTGGTTTTTACTTTGCTAATTCAAAATTAGATATTACTAATTTTAAAAGTAAAGATAACACTTCAAAAATAACTAATAAGGTTAAAAAGGAAAAAGTAAAAAAAGAAACTAAAAAAGAATATAAATTATCAATGATTATGGCAGGAGATGCCTTGATGCATGGATATTTAAATACTGATGCTAAACAAGCAGATGGAACATATAACTACTTAAATCAATTTAGATATATTAAAGACTACGTTAAAGATTATGATTTAAAATACTGGAATCAAGAAACTATATTTGGAGGTACTGATAGACCTTATTCTGGATATCCAAGATTTAATACACCATCAGCTCTTGGTGATAATTTAATTGATGACTTAGGATTTAATATTGTATCTACTGCAAATAACCATTCTATGGATCAAAACACATCAGGAGTTATTAATTCTGTTAATTATTGGAAAACAAAAGATATCCTATGGAATGGAACTGCAGATAGTGAAGAAACAAGAAATAATTTTATAGTTAAAGAAAAAAATAATATAACTTATGGTCTTCTTTCTTACACAGATCACACTAATGGCCTTCCAGTTCCATCAGATAAACCATATTTAGTAAACGTATGGAATGAAGAACAAGCTAAAAAAGATATTGCTGCATTAAGAGATAAAGTCGATGTTTTAATGGTAGCAATGCACTGGGGAATTGAATATACTCATACTCCAGTTGAAAGTCAAAGAAAGCAAGCTAAATTCTTAAATGAACAAGGTGTTGATATTGTAATTGGATGTCACCCACATGTTATTGAACCAATTGAAAAAATTGTTAACGAAGAAACTGGTAAAGAAACAATAATCTTCTACTCTCTTGGAAACTTCATATCAAATCAAACTGATGAAAACACTAGAGTTGGATTATTTGGAACCTTAGATATTACTAAAACTGTTGATAAAGAAAAAACAACAATTACTATTGATAATGTTGGTGGTGAATTACACTATACTCATAGAGATTTACCTTCTCATAGAAATTATGTGGTAATACCATTTAGTAGTGCTGATATTGGTAAATACTTACCTAAC
>JAILQR010000109.1 GCA_024698845.1 Bacilli bacterium
AAAAAACCTTTAAAGTTTCACTTTAAAGGTTTTATCTTATCCTTACATTTTGATTTAACTCTTCATTACACATTGCAGTAAGTTTTATAAAATCAATTTTACCTACATCTGTTTTTGGAAGTTTTTCTCTAAAGATTATTCTTCTTGGACATTTCTCTTCAGGCAAATATTTTTCACAGAATTTTACAAGTAATGTTGAGTACATGTCTTGCTTATCAGCATATTCTTCTTTTAAAACAACATTTGCAATAGGAAGACCACCACGTCCATTTGTGACATCATCAGCTGCAACAACGCACACCTCTTTAACATATGGTGTTAATAATAAAGTTTCTTCTATTTCTACTGGTGATACTTTAACACCATTGTATAAAGTAATCATTTCTTTATCTCTACCTAAATAAAATAAGTTTCCATCTTCATTTATATAGAAGTAATCACCAGTTCTTAGCCATATATCTCCATCTATATCTTTAAATAATACATCTTTGGTTGCATCAGGATTATTTAAGTATTCTTTCATTACTGTTGGGCCAGATACAAATAACTCACCTTTAGTATTATAAGGAAGTTCTTCAAGTGTAACAGGATCTACTACTTTAGTTTTCATAAGTGGAAGTGGAATACCTACACTATTATCAACAACATAATCAGGTAAGTTTGTGGCAACCGCAGATGATGCTTCTGACAGTCCATAACCTTCAAATATTTGTCCAATTACGCCTGCTGTTTTTAATCTTTCATTTATTGTCTTTCTTACATTAACTGTAAGTGTGTCACTACCACTACCCATAGTTTTTAAATGACTATAATCTTGGTTTTCTATATCTTGATTATTATAAAAACTATGCCAGTCAGCTGGTCCACCAACAACGTGTTGTATTTTTTGAGCGTGAACTATATCTGCTGCTCTTTCTGGGTGATAGTCTGGATACATACATAAAGTAACATTAAGTACTAATGGTAAATGTGTTCCAAGAATACTTGTATATGCTAAAAACGGTGGAACATGTGTTAGTATTTTTTCTCCTGGTTTAGAGTTTACTATGTTTTCTTTATATTCTAAAACCATTGCAATATAGCTTTTATTTGTTAATTCTACACCTTTTGATTTACCTGTTGTACCACTTGTATATACAATTGATGCAACATCATCAATTTTACCAACACTTTCAACTATTAAATCTGATTCTCTTCCTTGTTTTTCTAAATCTGATATGGATTTATATTTTTTTGCAATGAGTCTATTTGCGAGTGTTCTAGCAATATCTTTTAAATCCATATCTTCTTTAGCTTTATTTGTTACTATCTTTTTATTTTTTTCACTTAATGAATCAAGGATTGGAGATATATAAATTTTATTTGTACATAATTTATTTCTAATTTTATCTGTATTATGAATAAATATATCAGAAGTTACAAACATTTTTGATTCAGCTTCATTTACAGCATGAATTAATTGTTTATTTCTTTTTCTTGGATCGATAATATTTGCAGTAGCACCTATTTTATTTAGGGCATATAAAATATAAACGCTTTCAGGAACATTAGGTAAACAAACTGAAACCTTATCACCTTTTTTAACACCATTTAATTTAAATGCTTTTGCGTAATTATCCACTTTCTCTATTAGCGTTTTAAATATAATTACTTCTCCTAGATAGTTAATTGCTGGTAATTTAACATCAGTTACATTTTCTATTAATTCATCATATATAGATGTATTAGGAATATCAGCATTATAATATTTTTCATCATAGAATTTTAACCATGGCATATCAATAGATGATAGTCCGGTTGATGGTCCATATATTTCACCAGATGATATTTTTGATAAATACACTCTTCTATTTTTCCAATCTTTATCAGTTAGTTTAGACAATTTTTCTTTGTATGGTTCCATATTGAAAGAGTAATTCATTCTTGCCATGATTTCTTTCATCCTATTGCACGCAGCAACCTTAATTTGAGCTGGTGTCATTTTTTTATTACAAACTTCAACCAATTGATATTTAGCGTATGGTTGTTTTTTTAAATCATCAAAAAAAATATCTTTAGTTACAAGTTCATTCATGACAAAAAGACAGTCGTCTAGACTTTTTTCATAGTTTTGCTTAAAATTTTCGTTGTTGTATATTATTTCTTTTTCCATATAGTTCACTCCTGTAAACACAACTTTAACCATTCATATAAATTGTAACATATTATATACTATTTATTGTAGAAATCAAATGTAAAGTACACACATTATTTGACATTAAAAGACACTTCAATTATTGAAGTGTCTTTAGTTTTTATTATTCTGATTTTTTATCTTCTTTTTTAGAAGATTTTTTATCTTCTTTTTCTTCTCTTTTTGGTTTTGGTAAACATTCTTTTCTTGATAAGTTTAATCTACCTTTTTGATCATAACCTAGAGATTTAACAATGATTTCATCACCAACTTGATATAAGTCTGAAGGTTTTTCTACTCTTTCCCAAGCAAGTTGAGATACGTGAACTAAACCTTCACATCCAGGCCAAAGTTCTACAAAGCATCCAAAGTCTTCAACTTTAACAACTTTACCTGTATATACTTTGTCAGTTTCAACTTCTCTTGTGATATCTTCAATCATTTTTCTTGCTTTTGCAATAACATCTTTATCAGTATGGTAAATTAATACTCTACCATCATCATCGATATCAATCTTAACAGCATTAATATCACTTACAGAAACAACATTACTAGATTCTTGAATAATTCTTGTAATAGTTTCTCCACCCTTACCAATTACTTCTTTAATCTTATCAGGGTTAATCATAAATTGTTCAATCTTAGGTGCATATTTAGATAATTCTTTTCTTGGAGCTGGTATTTGAGCTTCCATTACATCAAGGATTTCCATTCTTGCATCTTTAGCTTGATCTAATGCTTCTTTTAAAATCTTTTTAGTTATACCTTTAATCTTAATATCCATTTGTAGTGAGCAGATACCTTTTCTAGTACCACCTACTTTAAAGTCCATATCACCTAAGTGATCTTCCATACCTTGAATATCAGTTAAAATTGTGTAGTGTTTTCCATCTTTTGATGTAATTAATCCCATTGCTATACCTGCAACTGGAGCTTTAATTGGAACTCCTGCAGCCATTAATGACATACATCCAGCACAAATAGTTGCTTGAGATGATGAACCATTTGATTCTAAGATTTCTGATACAACACGTACTGTGTATGGGAATTCTTCTTCAGATGGCATAACTTGTTTTAAACATCTTTCACCAAGTGCACCATGTCCAATTTCTCTTCTTCCTGGTGAACCATATCTACCAGTTTCACCAACAGAGAATGCTGGGAAATTATAGTGAAGCATAAAATGTTTTTCTGCTTCTAGAGATAATCCATCTAATTGTTGATATTCATTTAATGCTCCTAGTGTAGTAATAGCTAATGCTTGAGTTTCACCACGAGTGAATAATGCAGAACCATGAGTTCTTGGAAGTAAATCTATATCAGTTGATAAAGCTCTAATTTCTGTCATCTTACGACCATCAGATCTTGTTTTTTCTTTAACTGTGATATTTCTGAATATATCATATTCAATTTCTTCTAATACTAATTTAACTTTAGTAATTAAAATATTAAGTTCATCTTTATCTAGTTCTGAATTTTCTTCAGTATACTTATTAACTACTTCTTCTTTAACAGCATCAATAGCAGCATATTTTTCTAATTTTTCTTTTATACGCATTGCTGCATCTAATTTATCAGAAGCTAACTTCTTGATTTCAGCTTTAAGTTCTTCAGTGATATCAAGTTTTTCATATTCCATTTTTTCAACACCAATTTCTTTGATGATTTCTTCTTGGAATTCACATAATTTAACAACAGCTTCATGACCAAACATTAATGCCTCTAACATGTCTTTTTCAGATACTTCTTTAGAACCTGCTTCAACCATGTTGATAGCTTCTTTGGTACCAGCTACAGTTAAATCAATATCTGATACTTCAAGTTCTGCAGGTGTTGGGTTAATAATTAATTTACCATTAACACGACCAACTTTAACACCAGCAATAGGTCCATCAAAAGGTATTTTAGAAATACTTGTTGCTAGTGAAGAACCGAACATAGCTGTTAATTCAGGTGAATTATCAGTATCAACTGATAATACGGTATTAACAACTTGTACTTCATTTCTAAAATCTTCAGGGAACATTGGTCTCATAGGTCTATCAATCATACGTGCAGCAAGTGTTGCAGCATCTGTTGGACGACCTTCTCTTTTAATAAATCCTCCAGGAATTTTTCCTACAGAATATAATTTTTCTTGATATAAAACCATTAGTGGGAAA
>JAILQR010000042.1 GCA_024698845.1 Bacilli bacterium
CTTTCAATTGCAGGGGTATTATTTACAGGTTTAGTAGTAGGGCTTTATATGCTTATAGATTTTGATAGAGTACATAATGCAGTAATAAATATAATTCCAAATAAATATTGTAAAGACTGTTCTAATCTGCTTGATAAAATAGGAATAGAAATAAGAAAAACCGTTAATGGAACACTTTTAGTTGCTTTAATGGTTCTAGTATGTGATTCACTACTATTTATGATAATAGGTTTAGATTCTCCACTATTATTTGGAACTATATGTGGTTTAACAGATTTAATACCATATATTGGCCCTTATATAGGAGGATTAATTGCTGTAGTAGTAGGTTTTAGTGAATCTAGTACTGTTGGAATAGGTGTACTTATATCTTGTTTTGTTGTACAAATAATTGAAAATAATATCTTGCAACCTATCGTTATGAGTAAGACAACAAAACTTCATCCTGTGCTTATAATTTGCGGTTTATTATTATTTGGCCATTTCTTTGGTATAACAGGTATGATATTTGCAACTCCTGCTCTTACACTTATTAAGTGTATATATGAATATGTAAAGGATAAATATTTATCCTAAAATAATTGATTATATAGATAAAATTTGTTAAAATACTTGCGTAATCAATGAATTAGGAATTAATAAAAGTTATTTTTTAGAGAGCTTATGTTTGGTGAAAATAAGTAAATGGTTTTTATTATCAGCTACCTAAGGAGATTAATCGGAGTAGTTTTATTTCCCTTCGTTATCAAATAATTAAGTAAAAATAAGGATGGTACCGCATTTATTGCTCCTTGATGGTGTAATAAATGTGGTTTTTATTTTTTAGGAAGGATTAAAAAATATGAAAGTATATGTTATAGCAGGAAAAGCAGGATCTGGTAAGAATACCAGTGCAAATTATATTAAGGAATATTATGAAGAAAAGGGTAAAAAAGTAGTTATTACAGAAATATCTAAATATTTAAAACTTTTTGCTTATGAACTACTAAACTGGGATGGTAAAAGAGAAACTAAACCTAGAAAGTTTTTACAAGACGTTGGTTCATATATTAGATATGAAGCGTTCGATGAGGATTTCTTAATAAATAGATTGGTTGAAGATGTCAAAATATATGAAAAATATGTTGATGTTGTTATTGTTGCTGATGCTAGACTTCCAAGAGAAATAGATGACCTAAAAAATGAATATAATGCAACTGCAATTAAAATCATAAATAAATTTAATGATTATGAATTAAAGAATGAAGAAAAAGTTCATGAAACAGAAGTTGCTCTTAATAGTTATGATAAATTTGATTACGTTATAGAAAATGAAACATTTAACAAATTAAAAGAAGATATTTACAAATTAGTAGAAGAGGTAGAAAAATAATGAAGAATTTAAAAGACTTATATATAGATTTTTTTGTAAGCAAAGGACATAAACAAATTCCTTCTGCTCCAGTTGTACCTGAAAATGATCCATCAGTACTTTTTAATACCGCAGGTATGCAACCATTAATTCCATATTTAATGGGCCAAAAACATCCATACGGTACAAGACTATGTGATTATCAAAAATGCATTAGAACAAATGATTTGGATGCTATTGGTGATTCATATCACCACACATTCTTTGAAATGCTTGGTAACTGGTCACTTGGAGACTACTTTAAAGAAGAATCAATTAATTGGAGTTTTGAATTTTTAACTAAAGTTTTAAATATACCTGTTGAAAGATTAGCTGTTACAGTATTTGCAGGTAATGATTTAATACCATTTGATGAAACATCACATGATATTTGGAGAAGCCTTGGAATTCCTGAGGAAAGAATAGCAAGAACAGTTGAAGATAACTTCTGGATTGCTGGTGAAACAGGACCTTGTGGTTCAGATACTGAAATATTCTATTTTAGAAGTAATGATGAAATTCCTTCTAAGTTTGACCCTGAAGATGAAAGATGGGTAGAAATTTGGAACAATGTATTTATGGAATTTGAAAAACATTCAGATGGTACCGTAACATATCTACCAAACAAAAACGTAGATACTGGTATGGGATTTGAAAGAACAACAGCTATTCTTGAAGGTAAAACTGATAACTATGCATCATCTGCATGGACTCCTGTAATTGATATTATTAAAGAAGTATCTAACTTACCTTATGAAGGTTATGAAAAATCAATGAGAATTATTGCTGATCATATTAGAACTGCTGTATTTATTTTAGCTGACCCAGCAGGAATAAAACCATCTAATACAGACCAAGGTTATATTTTAAGAAGATTAATAAGAAGAGCTATTAGACACGCTAAAAAATTAGGTATTGATATTAATAGTAACTGGGAAGAATTAATTGCATCTAAAATTTTAGATATGTATGAAACATACTATCAAGAATTAAAAGATAATAGAAATATTGTTCTTGAAGGTTTAAAAAATGAAAAAGTTAAATTTAATAGAACATTAGAAAAAGGATTAAGAGAATTTGAAAAAGTAACAAAAGATAATAAAGACATTGATGGAACAACTGCTTTCCATTTATTTGATACTTTTGGATTCCCAATAGAACTTACTTGCGAACTCGCAGATGATAAAGGTTTAAAAGTTGATGTTGAAGGATATAAAAATAAATTTAAAGAACATCAAGAACTATCAAGAACCGCATCTCAAGGTAAATTTAAAGGTGGACTTGCTGGTAATGGTGAAATCGAAACTAAATACCATACTGCAACACACTTACTTAATGCTGCACTTAAACTTGTTGTTGGACCAGATGTTCATCAAAAAGGTTCTAACATAACATCTGAAAGAATGCGTTTTGATTTTTCTTGTGATCATAAATTAACTGATGAAGAAAAACAAAAAGCAGAAGAAATAGTAAATAACTGGATTAAAGAAGATTTAGAAGTTACAGTTAAAGAAATGAGCAAAGAAGAAGCTATTAATTCTGGTGCAGAATGTATGTTCATTGAAAAGTATCCTGATGTAGTTACAGTTTACTATATTGGAGATGTATCAAAAGAGTTATGTGGAGGGCCTCATGTTAAGAAAACAGGAGAACTTGGACACTTTAAAATAGTTAAAGAAGAAGCATCATCTCAAGGTGTAAGACGTATTAAAGCAATTCTTGAATAAAGTATAAATAAATGTTAAAATTAACTTATAAATTGAGGTGAAGCTTATGGATAAAACAAGTTTATATAACGTTTCATTAATTAAAAGAGAAGCCATAGCACAAACTTTAAAAGAAGTTTATGCAGCTTTAGAAGAAAGAGGATATAATCCAGTAAATCAAATAGTTGGATATCTAATTAGTGGTGATCCTGGATATATTTCTAGCTATAAAGATGCAAGAAGTAAAATGGTAGCTCTTGATAGAAGTGAAGTAGTAATGCTTCTTTTATTGGAGTTTATATAGTGAGATATTTAGGCCTAGATCTTGGAACCAAGACTTTAGGAGTAGCTATTACTGATAGAAGTGGTATTTTATCATCTCCACTTAAAACAATTAGATTTCCTTTTGAAAACTATAATGAAGCAGCTAAATTATTAAAAGAAATAATCGATGAATATAACATTAAAACAGTTGCTTTAGGACTTCCACTTAACATGGATGGTTCAAAAGGATTTGCATCTGAAAGATCTTTAAATTTTAAAAAGATTTTAGAGGATGAGTTCGGCCTTGAAGTCGAATTAATAGATGAACGTTTAACAAGTATCCAAGCTCACAGTATATTAAGTGATAATGGCAAAAAAGAAATAGAACATAAGAAAAATGTTGATGCTGTTGCAGCAACACTTATTCTTGAAACATATTTAAAAAAGAAAGGAATGTAAATAATGAAAAAGAAAAAAGAATATGATTATTTTACTGTTAAAGATAGTAAAGGTAATGAAATTGAATACGAAATATTATTTACATTCGAATCTGAAGATACAAGTAAAAGTTATATCGTTTATACTGACAATGAAACAGATAAAGACGGTATGATTAAAACTTATGCATCAAGTTATACAGAAAATGACGGGGTTTTGAACTTAACAAAAATAGAAGACGAAAAAGAATGGAATGTCGTTGAAAAAATATTAGAGCAAGCATCAGAAGAGATGACTAATAACGATAATTAAGAAGGTATATATAATGAAGAAAAAAATAATTATATGTGTATCACTTCTTATTCTTTTTTTTGTAATAGGTATTCTTATTTTAATAATAGGTGCAAGACCAGTTAACAAAAAAGATAATACTGAAGTGATATTTACAATCGACCGTGGAGAATCTAAAACAAGTGTAATAAATAGACTTGCTGATAAAGATAATAATTTAATTAGAAGCAAATTTAGTGCATATACTTATATTATTTTACATGGTAATATGTCACTTCAATCAGGAACATATTCTTTAAATAGAACTATGTCTACTGGAAAGATATTAAAGAAATTTCATGATGGTGAAATAGTTGATACAAGAAAAACTGCCACATTAAAATTTATTGAAGGCCAAAGGTTATCAGAATATGCTGATACAATTGCTAAATTCATAAATGAAAATAATGAAGGTAGTAAAATTACTAAAGATGATGTTTTAAAAGAAATATCAGATACTGAATATGTTAAGGGATTAATAAAAGATTATTGGTTCTTAACTGATGAAGTATTAGATCCAGAAATCTATTATCCTTTAGAAGGATACTTACATCCAAATACATATGAATTTTATACAACAGCAACAGCAAAAGATATTGTTAAAAGAATGCTTGATGCAACATCAAACAGATTAGAAGAATATAAAGATGAAATTACTGCATCTGGTCATACTGTTCATGAAATATTATCTGCTGCAGCAATAATTGAAAAAGAAGCTAATTCAACAGAAGATAGAAAAAAAGTAAGTCAAGTAATATATAAAAGATTAGAAAAAGGTATGTCACTTGGAATGGATGTTACTGCATATTATGCAGCTAAAGCTGATCTTAAAGATGACTATATGTATGCATGGAATAACTTACCAAGCAAATACAACACAAGAAATATTAATAATATAGGGCTTCCAATAGGACCTATTTGTAATCCATCAATATCAAGTATTAAAGCAGCACTTGAACCAAGCAATACAAATTATTTATATTTCTATGCAGATATGAAAACTGGTAAAGTATATTTTGCAGAAGATTATAATGGATTTATTGAAATCCAAAGGAATTTAGGTGTTAAATAATGAAACAATTTATTATTGATATGGAAAACTATGCTAATGAGCATAATGTTCCAATTATAGAAAAAGATTCAATAGCGTTTATTATGAAGTATATTAAAGCTCATAATATTAAAAATGTTTTAGAAATAGGTAGTGCTATTGGTTATTCAGCAATATTAATGGCAAGTGCATCACAAGATGTATATGTAACAACAATTGAAAGAGACGAAGCAAGATATATGGAATGTTTAAAAAACGTTAAAGCTTGTGGTCTTGATAAAAAAATTAATGTTGTATATCAAGATGCTCTTGAAGTAAATTTATCAAATGTTGAATATGATTTAATATTTATTGATGCTGCAAAAGGTCAATATACTAAATTTTTTGAAAAATTCAAATACTTTTTATCAAAAGATGGAACTATTATTACAGATAACTTAAAGTTCCATGGACATGTTGGAAAATCAAATAGAATTGAAAGTAGCAACTTAAGAAACCTTGTTAAAAAGATTGAAGGATATATTGAATTTTTACAAGATAATAAAGAATTTGATACTAAATTTTACGATGTAGGAGACGGACTTTCAGTTTCTGTTCGTCATAACGACAATGAATAAATTATTAGTGCTTGTACAAAACGAATCAATCATTAAGAAGGTAAAGGAAGTAGAAAAAGCTACTTTCCTTTTTCCACTTGAAGGGTATTCAGTTGGTTATCCCGTTACTTATAAATTAAGTGATATTGAAGAGTTTGGTGCATATATATTAGTTAATAGATTGCTTGATGAAAATTCTATATTATCTTTAAAAGAAGAATTTAAAAATTTTCCAAAGAATATCAAAGGAATCGTCTTTGAAGACTTGGGAGTTATAGAACTTGTAAAAGATTTAGATATAACTAAAATCTTATGGCAAAACCATTTAAATGACAGTTATTTAACAGTAAATGGTTTCTTAAAATACGTTGATAGTATGATGGTATCAACTGACATTACTTTAGATGAAATTAAATTAATTTTATCTAAAGCAGATAAACCATTAGTCCTTCCTATATTTGGATATACTCCAGTTATGTATTCACGACGTCATTTAGTATCCAACTTTAATTTAAATTATAATGAAAATGTAACTAATCCAAACATTATCAAGGAAGAAGTTCTTAAAGATGAATTTAAAATATATGAAAATGAATATGGTACACAGTTATTTTCTAATAAATTATATAATGGTAAAAAGTTAAGAGATTATGATGCGCTTTACTATTTTGTAAATACAGTATTTGTATCTGATGAAGATGTTATATCATTTTTAAAAGATGAAGAATTATCTGTTTCATATGATGATGGTTTCTTAAACAAAAAAACTATCTATAAATTAAAGGATGGTGATAAATAATGAATATTGAATTATTATCTCCAGCTGGTGATTTAGAAAGATTAAAACTAGCATTTCATTATGGAGCAGATGCATGTTACATAGGTGGTAAAGAATATAGTTTAAGAGCTAACGCAAAAAACTTTTCTCTTGATGAAATAAAAGAAGCTGTTAATTATGCTCATAACTTAGGTAAAAAAGTATATGTAACGGTAAATATTATATTCCATAATGAAAACTTAGACGGAGTACTTAAATACTTAAAAGATTTAGCATCTATTAATGTTGATGCCGTAATAGTAAGTGATCTTGCTATTGTAAATTTAATTAATGAAAATAATATTCCACTAGAAATTCATTTATCTACTCAAGCAAGTACACTTAATAGTTTTGCAGCAACATTTTGGAAAAACTTAAATGTTAAAAGAATAGTTCTTGCAAGAGAAGCCTCTAAAGAGGATATGATAGCTATTAAAAATAGAACTAACCTAGACCTAGAAGTATTTATTCATGGAGCTATGTGTACATCATTTAGTGGTAGATGCGTTTTATCTAACTATGCTACTAATAGAGATTCAAACCGTGGTGGTTGTGCTCAAGTATGTCGTTGGATGTTTAATATAAATGGATCTGATAATACTTTTATGATGATGCCTAAAGATTTAAATATGTCTAATCATATTAAAGAGCTAATTGATTTAGGAGCTAACTCATTTAAAGTTGAAGGAAGAATGCGTTCTATTTATTATGTTGCATCTATTATAATGACATATAGAAAGATAATTGATAAAACTTTAGATGGAAGCATAACTGATAGTGATTTAAAATATTATGTCAGTATTTTAAATAGAACAGCAAATAGAGAATCTGCACCACAATTTTTCTTAAAACTTCCAACATATAAAGAACAATACTTTAATGGAAGGGAAGAATTATCTAATCAAGATTTCTTAGGAATAGTAAAAGATTATGATGAAGAAAATCAAATGGTTATTTTAGAAGAAAGAAATTTCTTTCAAAAAGGTGATGTTGCAGAATTTATTGGACCTAACTTAGAAACATTTACTTACGAAATAAATAATATATATGATGAAGAGGGAAATTTAATTGAAGCAGCAAGACATCCTAGAATGATTGTTAAACTTCCTATTTCAGTTAAGCTAAATAAAGATGATATTATGAGAATAAAAGTGTTTGACAAAAAAGACTTTATATAGTATTCTTGAATAGTATTTTGTAAATAAAAGGAGTGTTGCTCTATGGCAAACGCAGATAAAATAATGGTAACTGCTGAAGGTTACTTAGAATTAGAAAATGAATTAAATGAACTTAAAAATGTTCGTCGTCCTGAAATTATTCAAGCTATTAAAGAAGCAAGAGCTTTAGGAGATCTTTCTGAAAATGCTGACTATGATGCAGCCAGAAATGAACAAGCTCAAGTTGAAGGAAGAATTAAAGAACTTGAATACAGAATTGAACATTGTGAAATTATAGATAACAAAAAGAAAAATCAAGTATCACTTGGGTCTACTATCGTTATTAAATATGATGATGGTGAAGAAGAAGAATATATGATTGTTGGTTCACTTGAAGCTGATCCATTTAATAACCGTATTTCTAATGAATCTCCAATTGGAACTGCTGTTCTTGGTAAAAAACAAGGCGATGTAGTTTCAGTTGTATCTCCAAATGGTTCATATGATGTTACAATATTAAAAATAAAATAATATGCTTTAATAAAGCATATTTTTTTATTGTCAAATATAAGAAAAATGCCCTAAATAAGTTGTTTTTATGGGTTAAATAGTATATAATAACTACGTGTTTTGAAAGGAATGTTATAAATGGCAAAAAACGTTAAAGAAGTAGAAATTAAATTTGAAGGTGCTGAATGGGAAAAATACCTAGATAAAGCTTTCAAAAAGAAAAATAAAGATACAAAAATTGATGGATTTAGAAAAGGTCAAGCTCCAAAAGACATGTTTATCAAAAAGTTTGGTATTGAATCATTATTTATGGATGCTGTTGATTTTGCTATAGATGATGCTTACAAAAAAGCATTAGAAGAAAGCAAAATTATTCCAGTAGTTGAACCTAAATTAGATGTTAAATCTATTGATAAAGATAAAGTTGAATTTAAATTTACTATCGTATCTAAACCTGAAGTTAAATTAGGCGAATATAAAAATTTAGGAATCAAAAAAGAAAAAGTTAAAGCCACTAAAGAAGAGGTAGACAATGAAGTTGAAGCTTTAAGAACTCAAATGGCTGAAATCGTATCTAAAGATGAAAAAGGTAAAGTTGAAGAAAAAGATACAGCTGTAATTGATTTCATTGGATATGTTGATGGAAAAGAATTAGAAGGTGGAAAAGGAGAAAACTTCCCACTAGAAATTGGTAGTCATTCATTTATTCCAGGATTCGAAGAAGGATTAGTTGGAATGAAATCTGGTGAAACTAAAACATTAGAACTTGAATTCCCTAAAGATTATGTTAAAGATCTAGCTGGTAAAAAAGTTAAATTTGATGTAACAGTACATGAAATTAAAACTCGTAAACTTCCAGAACTAGGTGAAGAATTCTATAAAGATTTAGGATACGAAGATATGAAAACTGAAGCAGACTTTAGAAAAGAAGTTGAATCAGTTTTAGTTGAAAGAAAACAAAAAGAATTAGATGATAAATTCTTAGATGATTGTTTAGATAAAGCTGCAGATAACATGAAAGTTGAAATCAATGACGAAATCATTGATGATGAAATTCATCGCATGATTCATGATGTTGAACATAAACTTCAAATGCAAGGACTAACAATTGAACAATACTATGAATTTACTGGATTAACTCATGAAAAAATGCATGAACAAATGCATGATGAAGCAGTTAAAAGAATTAAATATCGTTATTTAATTGAAGCTGTTGCTGATGCTGAAAAAATCGAATTTACTAAAAAAGAAGTAGATGCTAAAGCAGATGAAATGGCTAAGAACTATGGAATAACTAAAGATGAACTTTTAAAAGCTTATGGTTCTGATGAAATTGTTAAATATGATATGAAAATGCATAAAGCACTTGAAATCATCAAAGAAAATAATTAATTAAAATAATAGCTTCACTATAAGTGAAGCTTTCATTTTGAATAAAGGATGTGTTTATTATGATGTTGGTACTAGGATTATTTATTATTCCTCTTTCAATATATTTAATTAATGAAGCAAAAGACTACAAAACTTCAGTTAAAAAAAGAAGACAAATAAATCCATCAATAATTGGTATATCTATATTATTTATTGTTATTACATTCATGGTTAATATGGAACCATTTAAATTCGATATAGAAGGTGGAAGAGATTATTTATTATTTTCCTTAATAATATTTATATTTACTCCATTTCTATGGATCCATTTAGGTTATTTTGTATTTGGAGCTACTAAATCTCTTAGAATACGACAAAAAGCCAAAGCTAAATCAAAAAGTGAATATATTTATTATAGAGAAACACTAAATAAGTTATCTCCAGGGTTACTAATGTATATTAGATCTTTAGACATAGATGTTAAAAAAGCAATTGCATCTTCTATACTAAAATTAAAATTAACTAAGAACATAGAAGAGAAGAGTAATAAATTTGCTGTAACAAAGAAAGATAATCTATTAAAATCTGAAGAAATGATTCTTGATTTAATTCAAGGAAAACATTTCGATGA
>JAILQR010000072.1 GCA_024698845.1 Bacilli bacterium
CTTGCTTTATATATGTTAATAAGTGCAACACTTACATATGTAGCATTTTACCTTGGAAATAAAATATCCTCTAATATCGAAAATAAATCAAAAATAATATCAGTCTCTATATTATTTATTTTACTTATAAAAACACTATTAAATATGTAAACTTTTAATCCTCATTTATTGACAAATTATGTATTAAAACATATATTTAAATTGGAGGATGTTATTAACTTAAGAGATATATTATTAAAAGCAAAAACAGAAAAAGATGCAATTCCACAATTTAATATTAATAATCTAGAATGGGCAAAATACATTTTAGAGGTATGTGAAGAAGAAAAATCACCAGTATTCTTAGGTGTTTCATCTGGAGCAGCTAAATACATGGGAGGTTTTAATGTAGTTGTAGGAATGGTTAATGGACTTAAAAAAGACTTAAATATAACAGTTCCTGTTATGCTTCATTTAGACCATGCTACATCATACGAGTTATGTAAGTCTGCAGTAGATGCAGGATTTGATTCTATTATGTATGACGGTTCAAAATATAGTTATGAAGAAAATATTGAAACTACTAATAAAGTAAAAGCATACTTAACTAATAATCAACTTCTTGAAGCTGAAATTGGAAAAATTGGTGGAGAAGAAGATGGAATAGCAAGTGAACTTTATTTTACGACATTGGAAGAAGCAAAAGATTTCTTAAGTAAAACAAGCATCGATATGTTAGCTCCTGCGCTAGGTTCAGTTCATGGAATCTATAAAGGGGAACCTAATATTAAACTTGATGTTATGAAAGATATATTTGAAGAAACTAATATGCCATTAGTTCTTCATGGTGGTAGTGGAATACCTGAGGAAACACTTAAAAAAGCAGTAGAAAATGGTATTTGCAAAGCTAATTTCAATACAGAATTACAACTAGGATGGCATAAAGATGTACTAGAATTTGTTGAAAACAATGAAGAAGTATATGATCCACGTAAGGTGATTTCATCGGGAGAACAAGGATTAAAAAATGTAGCAAGAGAATACATAAGAATTCTTGGTTCGAAGGGAAAAGCGTAATATGAAAAGAATTAGTATTAATGGAGGAAATACTTTAAGTGGAACTATAAATATAACTGGTGCAAAAAATAGTGCTGTTGCACTAATCCCTGCATCAGTATTATGTGATGAACAAACAACTATCTATAATGTTCCTAACATTAGTGATAGAGACGCATTAATAGATATTTTAAACTGTCTTAATTGCGAGACAAGTGTTAATAATGATTTAGTAAAAATCGATTCATCTAAATGTGAAAATAAGCAAATATCTTTGGAACTTAGTAAGAAAATGAGGGCTTCATATTATTTTATGGGTGCTTTATTATCTAAGTTTAAACATGTTGAAATGTATTTTCCAGGAGGATGTAATATAGGTAAAAGACCTATAGATATACATATAAAAGGTTTTGAAGCACTAGGAGCTACTGTTAAAATTAAAGGTGATTTATATACTATAGATGCTGAAAACTTAAAGGGTACAAATATAACACTAGATTTTGCTAGTGTAGGAGCTACTATAAATATAATGCTTGCTGCAGTTAAAGCAGAAGGTAGAACAGTAATTAGAAATGCTGCTAGGGAAGCAGAAATAGTTAATATAGCTACATTCCTAAATAATATGGGTGCTAAGATTACTGGTGCGGGAACAAGTGTTATCAGAATAGAAGGAGTTGATTATCTTCATCGAGCAATGATTGAAGTAATACCTGATAGAATAGAAGCGGGTACTTATATCATTCTTGGAGCTATGATAGGTAATGAACTTAAAATAAATAATATTATTCCAGAACATATTGATGCTTTATTATCTAAATTAAGAGAAATGAATGTTAAATATCTACTTGAAGAAAATAGTGTAACTATTTCTAAAGCAGAAAATGTAAGAGCTGCTAACATAAAAACAGCAGTATACCCTGGTTTCCCAACTGACATTGCCCAACCAATGATGGTTTTACTTACTCAAGCTAATGGAGTATCTATGTATGAAGAAACAATCTGGGAAAACAGAATGGGACATGTTAAACATCTAGTTAATATGGGTGCTAACATAAAAAACGGAAATACTAATGCAGTAGTTATAGGTCCAACACCACTATATGGTGCAGATGTAGAAGCTACAGATTTACGAGGCGGAGCTGCAATGGTTTTAGCAGGATTAATAGCTGAAGGAACTACAAAAGTAACATCTATAGAACATATATTAAGAGGTTACGATAATATTATTAATAAACTTAAAAATGTCGGTGCAGATATTAAAATTGAAGAATATTAATAATCAATAGAAAATTATAAAAAAATGCAAAACTTGACATAAATGTGTAAATATGGTATTATTTGTTCATACATGTGGAGCACTATTCTAGTCGCATATGTTGTTTGAAGGTAGGGCTAAAAATCTACCAATCGTGTGAAGACACTTTGTATATATGCTTCATCCGCCCAGGTTGGGGCAGTATATGATTTAAAGATTAAGGAAAGTTATAATGGCATATAACCTTAAGTCCTTTTTCTACGTCACTTTCATTTAAACACGTGTCGTGAGTGATTATGTGGGATAAACCTATAAGAATACTGCTAATGATCAAGCAATACATTCGTTTTGAAAACATAGTTGCAAAAGCGAATAAGAACAGCCTCTATTCGTCAGGGAAAACCTCTAGAGTGTATATATTGTAAGTATTAAAGTATGGACTAAGTGGCAATCGAGTATTGTTAACGATCGATATTTAAAAGTTGCAATAGATTCTGTAATGAGAAATCGCCTAAGGGTAACTGAGGGAGAGAATCTAGAGAAATTCAACTCGACCTAAGCCATAAAATTGATTTACGATATACCATTTATGTATTCAAAGAACTTTATCTGGGAGGTTATATGAAAGAATTAGCTTGGCCCATTAAAGTTTTTTTTATTACTTTTTTATTGGCTGCTATTTTTAGTGGAGCAACAAATTTATTAGCTGATTTTAATGCTATAGCACTAAGTATAGTGCTTATATGTGTTATATTTATCGGTATAGTATTTGATATGATAGGGGTTGCAGCATTAACTAGTAAAAAAGAAAACTTTCATGCAATGGCATCTAAAAAAATTAAAGGGGCTAAAGAAGCCATTAATTTATTAAATAATGCGACTACAGTTGCAACTATATGTAATGACGTAGTAGGCGATATTTGTGGTATTATAAGTGGTGGATTTGGGGCAGTATTATCAATTTCTATTGCTGCTAATACAAGTTTATCAGTTGTAGTATCTACGATAATTGTAACTGCAGTAATCTCTGGTCTTACTGTTGGTGGCAAGTCTTATGGTAAAATAAGAGCCACTAAGAATGCGGATAAGATCATATTTAGAGTTGCAAAAATAAAGAAAATGTTAAGTATTAAATAGTTTTGTGCTTGATAATGAGTAAAAGTATGATATAATACTTAAGCGAAAGAAAAAAACTATGTTATGGATGTAACATGGCGAAAGGAGAGTATCAGATGAAGAAAAATATCCATCCTGAACTTAAAGATTGTACAGTAACATGTGCTTGTGGAGCATCATTCAAAACTAAATCAACTAAAGATTCAATCAATGTTGAAGTTTGCAGTGAATGTCATCCATTCTATACTGGAAAACAAGGACGTAACAAAAAAACAGGAAATATTGAAAAATTTAATCGTAAATATGGATTAGATAAAGATAATAAAGCAGCATAACATGTTGCTTTTTTATTTTATTTATGGTAATTATTAAGAGGAAGGGCATGATTAATTTTGAAAATATATATTGCGTGTGATCACAAAGGTGTAGAACTTAAAAATCAAATAATAAATTATCTAACAAATAACGGAATAAGTATTATAGATATAGGGCTAGAAAATCATGATGCAGATGACTATCCAGACTTTGCTTTTAAAGTATGTGAAAAAGTTATCGAAGACGAAGAAAATCTTGGTATTTTAATTTGTGGTAACGGTATTGGAATGAGTATTGCAGCAAATAAAGTTAAGGGTATTAGAGCTGCGCGTGCAGTTACAGTAGATGATGCATTTAAAGCTAAAAACCATAATGGAGCTAATGTTCTTGCTTTAAGTAGTGAAGTTGATATTGCAACAACTAAAGAAATAATTGATACCTTTATTATTACTAAAAGTGCCACCGATGAAAGATTTATTAGACGTATAGATAAGATTTCATCATACGAAACAGGTAATAATAATGAATTATAAAACATATATTTATATTGTAAGTGTACTTATATCAACATTTGCAATTTCAGGAATTAACTTTAATAATTTCTTTAAAAACAAGAGAGAAATAGAAGCAAAAATATTTGTTACTCTACTATCTCTTGCATTAGGTTACTTAGTTGGAACTTTTATAATTACATTTATTGAGTGCAGTAAGATAATATAAGGAGATTACATGACTAATAAATTACTATCATTTACTTTAGTGGTACTATTATTAACTTTATTTATTGTTAAACCAGTAAATAAAGTTATAAATACTTATAAACATCTATATACTAAACAAGATGATATTAATTTAGTTAAAATAAAATTAGAAAATTATGTTATTGGAGTAGTAGCAGCAGAAATGCCTGCTACTTTTTCTATTGAAGCATTAAAAGCACAAGCAGTGGCATCAAGAACTTATGCATATAAAAAGTTATTAGAAAATAAATATACGGTTAATGATTTGTATAGTGATTTAGGGCAATCATATTTAAATGATGAAAAATTAAAGGAAAAATGGGATGATAAATATGAATATTATTTAAATATTATAAAAAGTGCAGTTACAGAAACTAATGGTGAAGTAATAACATATAACAGTGAACCTATAAATGCATATTATTATTCTATGAGTAACGGAAAATCAGAAGATTCTAAATATGTTTTTGGAGAAGAACCATACTTAAAAGTAGTAGATATTCCATCTGATAAAGATAATATTAACAACTTATCAACAAAAGAATTTACTATAGATGAATTTAAAAACTTACTAAGCATAGAAGGCGATATTAAAATAGGTAATATTGAAAGGTTGGATACAAATCATATTAACAAAATAACAATTTCAAATAAAGAATATAAGGGTACAGAATTGAGAAAAATTCTTGATATTAAATCCACCGACTTTGATATAGTTATCACGGATAAAGTAATAGTTACAACTAGGGGATATGGACATGGTGTAGGTATGAGTCAATATGGCGCTAATAGTTTAGCAAAAGAAGGAAAAAATTATATGGAAATTCTAAATTATTTTTATAAGGATATTATGATAGAAAAAATATAAGTATAAATATATGATTCTTGCCCATAATTTAACTAGAAAGGTGATATTATGGCAAGAAAATTAAGAAAATATGTAGTACCCTCTATTCTTGGTACAGTTGGTATATCGCTGCTTACTGTTAGTGGATTATATCTAAATGAAACTAAACCTGTAAATAGTAATTATAAATTTACTGTATCTAAACAAGAAGAAAAAGTAATTCCAGTAATAAATGATGTTAGTGAAATTAAACCGTTAAAACCATATCTAGAAGATACAGTTGGAAAACAAAAAGATTATTATAGTAGAAGTGACGATGAACAAACACAACAAAATTCGTTAATCTATTATGAAAATACTTACATGCCAAATACAGGAATATTATATTCTTCTGAAGAACAATTTGATGTAATAGCTTCTATTGACGGAACTGTTAAAAAAATAGGCGAAGACAACATACTAGGAAAATACGTAGAACTAGAACATGAAAATGGTTACAAAACAGTATATTACTCATTATCGGAAACAGCTGTTACCGAAGGCAAAATTGTAACAAAAGGTGATGTTATAGGTATTAGTGGAACGAATAAAATAGAGGGAAGTTTAAAAAACAATATTCTATTTGAAACATATCATGAAGGATACTTAATGGATCCTGAAGAATTCTACAGCGTAGATTTTTCATCAAATCGTTAAAATAATTATTTATATCTTTTTATAAATTCATGTTATAATTGTTATAGTAAAAGAAGGGTAAGATAATATGAATAAGGAAAAGATGTTCATTGCTCGCGATGAAAATAATGTTGAATCTGAATACGAAATGCTATTAGTTAAAAATGTAGATAACGATCCTATCATCTGGTATACTGATGGAACTACAGATGAAGAAGGAAACAAAAATATCTATATATCTAAATATGAGAAAAAAGGTAATACTTTTGAACTTAACCCTGTTGATGATGATTCATTAATGGAAAAATATGCTGACATATTCTTAAACGAATATAAAGAAGATTAAAAAATATCACAAAGTGATATTTTTTTTATTGAATTAAGAAATAATTGCTTGTATAATTGCTAATAGCAAAATAGGAAGAGTTGATCAATTATGATTAAATTTGTAGTAGTTGATGATAATGAAGTGAGTTTAAAGAAAACCAAAGATATTATTAACAAAGTTAAATTTAAAGTTGATCAAGAAATTAAAACTTATGCATTCAAAGGTTATAACAAAACACTAGCAAATATGATTAAAAATAATGACGAAAGAACTATATACATTCTTGATATTGAATTAGAAAATAGTAAATCAGGTATAGAAATAGCATCACTCATTAGAAGCGTTGATTGGGATAGTGAAATAATATTTATAACTAACCACGAAAAAATGTTTGAAACTGCTCATAGAAGTGTTTATGAAGTCTTTGATTTTATTGAAAAATATCATGAACTCGAAAAAAGATTAGTTAAGGATATAACGACTATTTTAAGTAAAGATGTAGATAAGAAAATTTTTACATATAAAGGAAGAAATATAGATTTGCAATTATATCTTCACTCGATAAATTATATTTATAGAGATAAAGAAGAAAGAAAAATAGTTATAGT
>JAILQR010000086.1 GCA_024698845.1 Bacilli bacterium
ATCGCTTAAATATAAATTAATATCATTTTCATATTTGAATTTTGTAACGTTCTTTTTTGCATTTGATAAAACAACACTCGATATATCAGATGCATCTACTTTTGCTACTAATTTATTTTTTACTAAATAAATTGGAAGCAAAGCATGATCTGTACCAACATCTAGTACTTTGTCATCTTTATCAAGTAAAGATGCAATTAACTTAATTCTTTTAGATACCATTATTCAACCATGAAATCCTTAAGTTTTTTAGCTCTTGATGGATGACGTAATTTACGTAGTGCTTTTGCTTCAATTTGACGAATACGTTCACGAGTAACATTAAATCTTTTTCCAACTTCTTCAAGTGTATGACAAGTACCATCTACTAAACCAAAACGAAGTTCAAGAACTTCTTGTTCTCTTTCTTGAAGTGTCATTAACACATTTTTAATTTCTTCTTTTAAAATTTCATTAGTTGCATATTCTTCTGGAGACATGCTTGATTTATCTTTGATGAAGTCACTTAAATGTGAATCGTCTTCTTCACCAATTGGAGTTTCAAGAGATACTGGTTCTTGAGATATTTTCATTACTTCTCTAACTTTATCTACACTAATACCCATCTTTTTAGCTATTTCATCATCTGTTGGTTCTCTATTTAGTTCAAGAGTCATTTGTCTTTGAATACGTGCCATTTTATTGATTGTTTCAACCATATGAACTGGAACACGAATTGTTCTAGCTTGATCAGCTAAAGCTCTTGTAATAGCTTGTCTAATCCACCATGTTGCATATGTAGAAAATTTATATCCTTTGTCATAATCAAATTTATCTACAGCTTTCATTAATCCAATGTTACCTTCTTGAATTAAGTCTAAGAATAATAATCCACGACCAACATATCTTTTAGCTATAGATACAACTAGACGTAAGTTTGATTCAGCTAATTGTTGTTTAGCATCTTCATCACCGTTAGCTATTTGAATACTTAATTTTAGTTCTTCTTCTGGAGAAAGTAGACTAATACGTCCAATTTCTTTTAAGTACATTCTAACTGGGTCATTAATGTTAACGTCTTTTGTAATTTCTTCATCAGCTAATATAACAGGTTCATCATCTTCTGGAGTTCTTGCAGTTCCTGCAGAAGCATCTTCTGCATTTTCATCTGTTACAACTGCTATACCATTTTCAATAAGCATGTTATATAGTTCGTCAAGTGAATCTGCATCGATTTCTAACCCTTTTAATTTTTCAGCTAATTGTTCGTATGTAATAAAGCCTTTTTCTTTACCTAGTTCTACTAATTCTTTTTCTCTTTCTTCTAATGTTTTAATTGCTTCCATTATTGTCCACTTCCTTCTTTAATTTTGTTAGCTCTTCACCTAAAGCTAACTTTTTATCCATATCTTTTTCGTTTTTTATTTTTGCTTTTAATTCTTTAATTTCTTTATTTAACAATATCTTTTTTTCCGCCCTTATATACTCAGTAAATAATTCATCACTAATAGCAAGATCTCCATATTTAGATACAATATCAAGTATTACAGCTTGCATTTCTAATTTATCATTTAAATAAGTAATAAAATCAGCAATATTTATTGTTTTATTTTTATCATAGTAATATCTAATTTCATTTACGATATTGCGTTGCCATTTTTCAGGGAAAAAACCTATTTGTTTAACAAATTGTTTAATGTATTTTCCGTCTGTTAACATACCTAAGATAATATTTGCAACTGCTTCATCTATTTTTATAGATATTTTATCATCAGGCCTTGTAGTTTCTTCTTTAACAGTTGTTTCTTTCTTTTCTAGATCGATACCACTAATCAAGTTATCATAATCAACATTATAGTCTTTTGATAACTTCTTAAGGGTTACTTCAACTAATATTCTATCTGTTTCATTTTTTAGATCATCCACGACTCTTTTTAAATAAACAGATAAATCTGTAACATCCTCTAAATTTAATCCTTCTTTGAAATACTCAAGTTTGTATGATAAGAAACTCATTTTATTTTTTATTTGTTTTTCTAATGCTTCTATGCCAAATTTGTTAATGTATTCGTCAGGATCTTTTGCTCCACTTAGTAAAACTACTTCAGGAGTAATTCCGTTTTTTTGAAGAATATTACCATTTTGATACATTCCAAGTTTACCCGCATTATCATTATCCATCATAAGAATTACTTTAGATTTCATTTTTTTAATTGTATTAACGTGATCATTTGTTAGTGCAGTTCCCATTAACGCAATAACATTTTTAATACCGCTTGAATACATTTTAAGAGCATCCATATTGCCTTCAACAATGATTAGTTCATGATTATTTCTAACATGATTTTTTGCTCTGTGGTAATTAAATAAAATAGTACCCTTTCTAAATATTTCCGTTTCTTTTGAATTGATATATTTAGGGTTATTTTCACTATTTTTATATATTCTGGCGCTATATCCAACTACATTACCTTCAAGATCATGAATTGGAATCATTATTCTTCCAACAAATATATCATGCATATATTTATCAGACGATACTAAACTTGTTTTTAGAATATCTTCATCTTTATATCCTTTTTTATTTAAGAAATTATAAAGGGTATTATTAAAACCAGATAACCCGATTTCAAATTCTTTAATATCACTAAGTGAAAAGCTTCTTGCCTTTAAATAATTAATTGCTTCTTCTCCATCTTTAGTATTTATATTGTTTTGATAGAACTTAGTTGAATCACTAAGAATTTTATAAAGCACTTCATGGTTCTTATTAAACTGTTTAGTAGGAGCAGAATAATCAAAACTAATACCTACTTTTTTTGCAACAATTGCAACAGCTTCTAGGAAAGAAACATTTTCATAATCTTTAACAAATGTAAATACATTTCCTGCAGCCCCGCATGAAAAACAACGATATATTTGTTTATCACTTGAAACACTCATACTTGGAGCATGGTCTTCATGAAATGGACACACACCAAAGAAGTTCTTCCCTTTACTAGTTAAGGGAACATATTCTTTGATAACATCGACAATATTTACACTATTTCTAATTTCGTTAATTTTACTTTCATCTATATATGCCATCTAATTACCCTCTACACTAATACATATTTCCCCTTAGTACCCTATTTCCTTTTTTTTATTACAATTTTTTTAATAAAGTGACGATTTTTTCTCAAAATTTAATAATTTCCCATAATATACAATCTGTTTTTTACTATTTTTCTTATCACAAGTCACTAAATATAAGCCTCTATTAGTATTTTTATATTTAAATTTTCCATTCTTATTTATCTTATATTTCTTAATTATTTTATACTGATAAATG
>JAILQR010000091.1 GCA_024698845.1 Bacilli bacterium
AAATTACCATAAGATGCACAAATCTTATTTGAATCAATACATGCATAAATAATTAAATTAGCTGATGAAGATGATAATCTTGATAATAATTTAGAATGATTAACTTCAGTAAATACTGTATCATCATTAAATAATACTTCACTTGTTTTCTTATTATTAATTTTCTTTTTAGTATCTATTTCATAATCTCTAGTTCCAAGATAAATAAAACATGCAATAAAGAATATGAATATTATAAATTTTACAGCTTTCTTCATAAATCTCACCTTACAAATTATTATACTATTTAGATATATTTTAATAAAGAAAATAAAAGACACTTTACTAGGAAAGTGTCTAATATATTTTATTAGTTAGTACCATTAACTTGGTTCATTACTTCTTCAGCAAAATTTTCTTCTCTTTTTTGCATTCCTTCGCCTACTTCAAAACGAATCATAGATTTAATTGAACCACTGTTATTCTTAACATAAGTTTCAACATCGATATCTCCATCTTTGATGAATGCTTGTTTAGTTAAACAGATTTCTTTATAGAATTTATTAATTCTACCAGCAACCATTTTTTCAGCTATTTCAGCAGGTTTACCTTCATTCATAGCTTGTTCTTTAAGTACTTTCTTTTCTTCTTCTAAAACTTCTGCAGGTACATCTTCTACAAATACATATTTAGGTTTCATAGCTGCAGCTTGCATTGCAACATCTTTAGCAACTTCTTCAGAAGCACCTTCAGTTACAACTAAAACAGCAATCTTACCACCCATATGTAAGTAAGCACCAAAATTATCAGAATCAGCTTTTTCAACTACTTCGAATCTTCTGAAAGATAATTTTTCACCAATCTTTGCAACTTTTGCAACGATTAAATCTTGAATAGTTCCTTCACTTGATGGAAGAGCTAAAGCTTCATCCATAGTTTTTGCAGATCCTTTTAATATTGCATTACCGATTTCATCGATCATTGCTTTAAATTCTTCATTTTTAGAAACGAAGTCTGTTTCAGAGTTAACTTCTAAAATAACAGCTTTATTTCCTTCAACGTAGATATTAGCTAAACCTTCAGCAGCAATTCTTGATTCTTTTTTTGCTGATTTAGCAATACCTTTTTCACGAAGCCAATTAGCAGCTTCATCCATATTTCCGTTACATTCGCTAAGTGCTTTTTTACAATCCATCATACCAGCACCAGTAGCTTCACGTAATTCTTTAACCATACTAGCAGTTATTTCCATAATTAATTAATCCCTTTCTCTTATTATCCAAGAACTTTAACAAGTTCGTCTTTTTTCATTGTTGAGTAACCTTTAATACCTTTTTCTTTAGCAATAGCTTTAAGTTCTGTTAAAGTTTTAGAAGATAAATCTTCTTTAACTTCTTTCTTAGCTGGTTTTTCAGCTTTTTCTTCTTTTTTAGCTTCTTTAGCAGGAGCTTTTTCTTCTTTAACTTCAGCTTTTACTTCTTTTTTAGTTTCTTTAACTTCTTTTTCAGCTTTTTCAGCTTTAGGTTTTACTTTAGTTTCATCTTCAGTTACATAATCAACAATTTCTAAGTTACGTGATTCACAAATAGCATTTGCAAGTACACCTAAAATAACTTTTACTGATCTAACAGCATCGTCATTACCAGGGATAACAAAGTCAACATCATCTGGATCACAGTTTGTATCAACAATACCAAATACAGGTATATTTAATTTTCTTGCTTCATGAATAGCGTTAGCTTCCTTTTTAGGATCAACAATGATAATTGCTTGTGGAAGTTTAACCATTTCACGAATACCACCTAAAACTTTTTCTAATTTGTCATGTTCTTTTTTAAGACCAATAACTTCTTTTTTAGGAAGTAAATCAAATTTACCGTCTTCTTCCATTTTTTCAATTTGTTCCATTCTCTTAACACGACTTCTGATAGTTCTGAAGTTTGTAAGTGTACCACCTAACCATCTTTCAGTTACGTAATAAGAATTAGATCTCATTGCTTCTTCTTTAGCTACTTCGCTAGCTTGTTTTTTTGTACCAACAAATAAGAAGTTTCCTCCATTATCTGCAATACTTTTAATTTCTGCATAAGCTTCTTCGATTAAAGCTTGTGTTTTTTGTAAATCGATAATATAAATATCATCTCTTGAAGTATAAATATACTCCTTCATTTTAGGGTTCCATCTTTTTGTTTGATGACCGAAATGAACCCCAGCTTCTAATAAATAACTCATAGAAACTACAGCCATAAATTTCATCCTCCTTCGTTTTTACCTCTTAATGGATCATTTTATTTATAACACCATTTTGGCACTCGATATAAATAATCCCCATTAATGTGTATTTTTTCCTTTATTTAAGGCCAATAGTATTTTATCAAATATTATGCTTAAAAACAAGAAGTAATACGATATTTTCATGCTATAAGATGTTAATTATGGTATAATTTAAAGCGTTAAGAAATAAGGTAGATGATAAAATGCGAAAAAAAACAAAAATATTAATCCTTTTAACAATAAGTTTTATCTTTTTAGCATTTGTTTTTCATGATCATTTTCTTTATAAAAAGCCAATACTAAAAATAGATAAAATTGAAGAAAAAAAGGTAAAACAAACATCTAGTAAAGAAGAACATATTACTCAGTATATTAGAGGCAAAGTTAAAAATGGTAAATATAAAGGTAAAACCTTTAGATTAGTAAATCACTCAACTACATCAGGTGTATATGATGAACAAATACATAAAAATAGTGAGTTATTTATTGAAATTAAAGGAGACAAAGTCGTAGGTGTATCCGGTATTAAAAGAGATAAATATATAGCATTACTTTTAGTCATATTTGTTAACTCTCTTTTATTAGTAGCGGGAAGAAAAGGCCTTAAAACATTAATAAGTTTAGGTATAAATGTTTTAATATCATTTATAGCTATATTCTTATTTCAAAAACATGCAAGAACATGGAATATGTTAGCACTATACTTATTTGTATCAGCTTTATTTGTAACTATATCACTATATATTACAAATGGAAAACATAAAAAAACATTAGCATCGATACTATCGTCTATATGTTCATTTATTGTATCCTTTCTCTTAGCCTTTATAATAATAAAACTATATAAAAAGCCAATACCTTACTGGACACTTGATTATATAGAAGCAGTACATGATTATGAAAACTTCTTCTACGTAACAATTCTTCTAAGTGGACTTGGAGCAATAATGGATATATCTATTACTATTAGTTCATCTTTAAGTGAACTAATAGAAAAAAATCCAAGTATTAAAACCCATAACTTAATTAAATCAGGAAAAGAAATATGTAAAGATATTATTGGTACAATGAATAACGTTATGTTATTTACCTGTTTTACATCAATCATTCCTATGGCATTTTTCTTAATGAAAAATAATATGGTTATTGGTAGTGCTATATCTATGTATGGTCAAATAGAATTAATAGTTGTTTTAACAAGTTGTATAAGTATAGTTCTTGCTATACCTATATCATTATATATATCATCACTTGTTTTACCAAAAAGAAAACGAGGTGATATAAATGATTAGTATATTAACAATTGTTTTATTAGTCCTTCTTATTTTAGTAGGTAAAACAAGAGGCATTAAAACATTTGGAGTGTTTTATTTAAATTTATTTTTAATAATAGCTTATCTATTTACAGTAGGGCTTGGATTTAATGCAGTACTTCATGCAGTTATACTATGTATTATCGTATCAGCTACTACTCTATTTGGTCTTAACTCAACAAATATCAAAACCAAAACATCATTTGTATCAATATTAATCGTTCTAGTTATTACATTTGGATTAGTATTATTTATCGGTAAAAGTGCAAATATCCAAGGATTCTCTGCAGAATCACTTGAAGCTATTGGAGGATATTCATTTGATATTGGCTATGATATGACAGATATATTAATTGGTATGTTCCTAATAACCACTATAGGAACAATTATAGACACATCGATATCAATTTCATCTGCAGTTAATGAAGTATATATAAATAATCCTGATTTAAGTCAAAAAGAATTATTTAGATCAGGTATGAATATTGGAAAAGATATTTTAGCAACAACAATAAATACTCTATTCTTTGCTTTAGTTGCAGAATTTATAGGATTCTTTATGTGGCATTCAAAAGCAACCCTTTCATACATAATCAACTATAAAGCATTTGTTGTAGAAGTATCAAAAGTACTATTATGTTTTATATCATCAATATTAATAATACCTATTACTTCATATATGATTTCAAGAAATTTAATAAATAAAAAAGATTGATTTAAATAATCAATCTTTTTTTAATCTCCA
>JAILQR010000111.1 GCA_024698845.1 Bacilli bacterium
AATTTAGATAACTTTGTAGATTATGATTCATTTATTAGTAAATATATGTATTTAAAAGATAAGGAAGATTCATCATTGACTTTTACAAATAACTTAGAAAAAAGAAATGATGAATACTACTTCGAATTAACATCTGATCAAAAGAAAAATTTTGGTGAAGCTAGATATATAGTATTTGAAAAAACATCAGATAATTTATACAGACCTGTTATTTCATCTAATGAATATAAATTAGAAGGAAATGTTATTAAAACTAAACTAGATAACAAGATAGTAAAAATAACAGATACTATTGCAAATGAAAGTGTATATTTACCAGTAACTATAAATAAAAACGGTAAAACAGTTATTCCTGTTACGATAAATAATACTAAATCTAGTGATTCATCTTTATGGAGTATAGAAAATGGTATGTTCTATATTGGTGAAAATAATAATAAAATAGATTATCAGATAGTCTTAACATCAAAAGAAAAAGCTCAAGGTGTATCCGGAGCTGTGTTAGGTAAAGATGATTTTACTTCACTTGATTTTCCATATTCTTCATATAACATTTTAGATGAAAATGGAAACTATAAAGAAAATTGGGATAAAAATAAAACATTACTAATCTTTGAAGTAAAACAAAACGGATTCAAATTAGAAAGAGAATCACTTGATAAAAATAAAGAATATTACATAGTATTTAGAATAACTGATGTTTATGGAAATGTTAGTTATACGAAATTACTTAAAATGTAATTAGTAGTAAAGGAGATATATATTATGAATTGCAAGAAGTGTAATAATGCATTACCAGATGGAACACAAGTTTGTCCATTCTGTGGTGAAGTTCAAGCATCCACTGATAATATGTTTGAAGATTCACTTAATAAAATAGAACAAGATTTTATAAATCAAGAAAGTAGTTTAACTAATCCAGCACCAGCTGAAGATACTCCAGTTCAAGTTATGCCTGATACAACAAGTGTTGATGGTGTAAATTTATCTGGGATTGATGTATTTACTGAACCTAATGTAGGAAGTGTTAATATAGAACAACCTCAAGCACCAGTTACTCCTGTTACTTCAGATATAGCTTCTGTAACTGCTGAGGCTGCACCTGTTCAATCCGTTGAAATGGCTGGCAATATATTTAAAAATGATACAGTTACATCTGTACCAAAACCAATTTCAACACCTCAAGAAAATCCTACTCCAGTAAATAATAATGATCAAAATTTACAAGCAACACAAACTACGCTAGCTGAAGTTATTGCAAGAACTCAAGCTCACCAAGTAGTTGATCCAAATGCTGCAAATGGAATTAAAGATGAAAATCCAACAATATCATTTAAAAGACCAGATGTAGGTAAAGAAGATAGTAAAATATTTGTTTTTATAGTTTTATTATTAGTGTTATGTGCAGCAGGTCTTGTTGTATATATGGTTATGAAATGTAAAAATAATTCTGATGATAATAAAAACAACGATGCAGAACAAACAGAAGTTATTGATAATAGCAATAAAAAGCAAAACAATGAAATCGAAGCTAAGAGCAAAGATGCTAACGATGTAGTTATTGATGATGAAGTAAAAGAAAATGAAAATAGACGACATGTAACAACAAGTGAAACATCTACTCAAGAAGAAACAACTATTCCTGATACTAATATTCCTAGTACAAATACTGAATATACTGGTGATGGAGAAGATAAATCAAATGATTCTTCATTCTTTAATTATTTTAATTATGGTGGAATTAAATTTAAAATTCCTGGCTACTTAGATGTTATTTTAGATTCATCTAATGAATACTATATAACTGATAATACAACTTATATTGCTAGATTTAGCTTACTTCAAGGTGGTATTAAGTATATAGAATCAAACTTAAATTCATTTATATCTGCAATATATACACCACTAAATATTACTCCATCAAATGTTGAAATATTTGCAACTCAAGATGGTACTTCATCTAGAATTATTGTTATATATTATGAATATGAAGGAAAACAAAGGGCAGACTTTATTGTAAATATTAATGATGAAATATCTGCATTCTATGAAGTTCCTGTA
>JAILQR010000022.1 GCA_024698845.1 Bacilli bacterium
TATTAACAAAAATGTAACTATTAATAATATATCCATGGAAAATGATACAGTTATAGTGGATTTTTCTTCCAATCTTTTTGATAATGGTAATGAAGAAAAAACTTTAGAATCTATAGTTTATACTTTAACAGAAATTAATGGAATAAATCACGTAAAAATACTGCTTGATGGAAAAATCTTAGATAAACTTCCTAATTTAAATAAACCATTATCTCCCCTTCTTGATAGATCTATTGGAATTAATAAAAAATCTTCTTTTTCATCAATCAAGAATATTCAGGAAGTTACAACTTACTTTATGAATAAAGATGAAGAATTAACATATTATATTCCTGTTACTTTCATAACAAATGATGATACTGATAAAATTAGTATCATCATTAAAGAACTTACAGGGAAAGACAATATTGACCCTAATCTTTCAACATATATAGCAGCGGGAACTGAACTTAAAAATTACGAAATATTAGAAAATGAATTAAGTTTAGAATTTAATAGCGAAATACTTAACAATTTTAATAAAATAAATGAAGAAGTGATATATGGCGTTGCTCTATCCATTTATGATAACTATAACATCTCCAAAGTATCGTTTAACGTTAATAATCAAAAAATTGATGAATATGAGCTCAAAACATCTTGAAAATAAATAAAAGATGTTATATAATCATTACTAGTTGATGTCTCCGTAGCTCAGCTGGATAGAGCATACGCCTTCTAAGCGTACGGTCGAGTGTTCGAATCACTCCGGGGACACCACTTAAAATGAATTTCATAAATATACTTTAAAAAGTATATTTTTTTTATGCATAAAAAAATACAAGTGATTCGAACACTCGTATTTTTTATCTATCTTATTATAAACTTAAACCACTATAAGTTTTTGTTTCAATAGCATTTGAGTCAAAGATTGAAGATAATCTTTCTCCAGTAAGTGATTTATAGAATCTTCCTAAAGATGATCTATCAATTTCACTTTGAAGAGTTATTGTTTGAGAACTTGTCATTGAAGCTACATCAATTGCCCCAGTTAATTCTGATTCATCAACCTTAACACTATCTACTTTTTTAATATTTGAAACTGCTTCTAAAGATGCATCCATCTTTTCACCCATTGCATCAAGAGTAAATGAGATAGTTACTTTTTCTTGATATTCTTTTCCTTTTTTAATTGTTTTTTCTTCTGATTTAATATCAAGTTTAGCATTAACAACTCCCATAGCGTTTACTCTGATTTGGAAGTGATCATCACTAATTTCTTCAAATGTAATTGAAGCTGTTACCCCTTGAGATTCAACAGTAATTGTAGCAACATCACCTTTGAAACCAATAACAATATTAACACCTTCAGCTTCGATTCCATAACCTACAACTTTACCAAATGTAGTTACGTAAATTGAATAATTGAAAGTTCCTTCGGCTTTTTCAGCTTTAGTATCAATAAATTCATTGATTCCTTCTTTTAATTCTTTTACGCTAGTATCAGATAATGCAGAAATTTGTTTTAGAAGTTTTTCATCTTTAACAACTTTCTTTAAGAATTCATCAGCTATTTTTTTAGCTTTAATATTATCTACTTCAGTAGTATATTTAGTTACTTTAACATCTTTATCACCAATAGCGATTTCTGTTTTTTCACTATCAAAATCTTTTTTGCTGAATGAATTATCTAAAGCATCAGCAAGATATTCGATTAATTTTTCATAATCTAAATCAATTTTAGTTTCTTTTGTGCTATTTTTAGCAATTTCTTCTAACATTTCAGTTAGATCTAATGAATAATATTTATTCATTGTATCGTTTAATTTAGCGTAAGCTTTATTTTTATTAAGTATTACGCTTAAATCAGCAAAAGCAGCACCCATAGCTTTACCATTAACATCTACTTTTGAGTATTCTTTTTTAGTATCGCTTAGAGATTTAACATCTAAAGATAACATTGTTTGACCTTGAACCTTAGCAGTTACTTTAGCTGTTGTTTCGAATGCTCCTCCCTTTTCTACCATTTTAGCGATTTCGCTATCATTATCTTTTACATCTTCAATTTTTCCAGATAAACCACGGATTGAATCAGATGTAAGTTTTACTGGGTCTTTACCCTTAAAATATTTGTATCCGAAGAAACAAGCTGCACCAATAAGTAAAACAGCGACTACAGCAATAATAGATATAACTAAGCCTTTGTTACATTTTTTAGCAGAAGTTTCAACATTAGCAGTTTCAGATACTTCGTTAGCTTTGTTTTCAGCCATTTTATTCACTCCATTTCCATAACTATAATTATATCATATTTTATTATTTATGAAATAAAATTGTTATTTAGAATGTATAGTAAAGCAATAAAAAAAATAATTGAATTTTCATTCAATTATTTTATGCACGAGATGAATATTTTCCATCTTTTGTTGAAATAATAATTCTTTCTCCTTGATTAATAAATAAAGGAACTTTAACAACGAATCCAGTTTCAATTGTTGCATCTTTCATTGCATTATTTGTAGTGTTACCTTTAACTGCAGGTTCAGTTTCAACAACTTCAAATTCAATTTTTTCTGGAAGAGTTATACCAATAATTTCTCCATCATAGAAATCAATAGTAATTTCCATACCTTCTTTTAAAAATTTCTTTTCGTTTTCTAATTTTTCTTCAGGTATTTCAATTTGATCATATGTTTGAGAATTCATGAAAACATATTTATTTCCATCTTGATAAAATGCCAATGCAATATTTATATCAAGATGGAAATAAATATGTTTTCATG